>JAUIJG010000152.1 GCA_030431355.1 bacterium | reverse complement strand
ATATGTCCCTATGAGATCAGTGACTGTAATCAGCATTGCGGTCATTTGAATGAGGAGAACTTCCCCTGTTCTACTCTCTGGCCGCTTACGGATAGAACCTTGTTCGGCAGCCGATTAAAGGAATTCCAGGCTTCTTCTGTGTTCCTGTCCAATACCAAGACCGCTTCGCTTGTGGACAGGGATTGTCAGACTTGTTTTCTCTACGGCAATTTTAAAAGCGAAGTAGCCCGCCTAGAGATGCCCTTCTGGCTTACTGAAGACAGCGATCTTATGCGGTTGGCCCTGGCTTGTGTTCGCTCCCAGGTGGAGAAAGGGCGGGGCTATCCGGTCTCTCTTGCAGAAGCCCATCATCTTGCTGTAATAAAAGGTCCTGATAGGGACAGGTTCTTTGAGTTGATGACCAGACATCTTGTCGGTCTCGGGGCTGGTCGAGTCAGTTTAAGCCCGAAAGAGCGAAACAAAAGATTGGGCTTTGTTTGATAGATATATCAGGCAATATCTTTCGTATTTTCCCCATTTCAATTGGGGGCTATTGATATAAAGTCTTGTCAATAGAAAGCCGTTCGAATTTCTATTTTTGAAAAGTAAATGCGACTCTATCAAGGGGGCAACTGGCGTGTTCGATAAGTTCAAATATGTATGGAAGAGATTTACCGCAAAAGTAGATGGCAATCTGGCTAAAGATGAAGGCACGGATTGGAATGAACTTGATAGGGCGAGGGCGAGATTGGCTCAGCTAAGATTCAAGAACGGCAGGTCTACCTCCACCAGCAACCTCGATCTGGCAAGAGTGCGCGAGAGAATAAACGGTGAAGGACAGGGTATGGTCTCCGGAAAGGATAACGTAATCTCTGTTCGCAGTCGCGACAGCCAGGCCATCGGCAAGTGGTTCCGTAATGAAGACATCACCGATTCCGGCTCCTTCAATACAGTTGAGTTGCATAAGCGTATTGATGAGATGAGAAGGAGTGAGCTGGAAGCGGATCCCATAGAGCTAGACAGTTTCCCGGAGATGGAAGACACTTTCCTGGCCTTCAGTAAGCCGGAAGAAGACCTCTTTGATGATGAAGACAAGTTTACCTTAAGCGGTGTCCACTACCAGATCGATCCCCTGGAAGAGCTGGAAGAAGAATACTCCCTACCCGGCATTCCGATGTTTCATGATTCTTGTGATGCCCCGGAAGCAGAGGATCTTGATCTAAATAGTGAAGTCGGTCAGATGACCAATCAAATTTTGAGTGAGTCCCAGAAGATGGACTTCGCTCCGGAGTCTTCAAATGCCCAATCAACTGAAACTCAAAAGAATCCCACTGTAGAGATTTTAGCCGGACTTGAAGCCCGCCTGGCAGAGGCGAGACGGAATGAGAAGTTCTGGGTCGATTCCGGATCTTAAGGAATCTCGATCACCTGAGCTCTGCAGATAAGCGGTATCAAATTTGATGCATTCCGAACTAATGTAGAATTGTGCTTGTGTTCACGATGAAAGATTCTCTTGGGATGAGACAAAGCGGACTTTGAATCTACCGGCTAAAATTCAGATATCTGATCTCTGGCGCTGGGATGGAACAGTCGGACGGACTCAATTTGTTCTCTGGGGAGTTTCGCTGGCTACAGTAAAGTACTTCCTGGACTCTTTTGTCAGTCAAACATTCTTCCATAAGTCCTGGACCATTCTTGAGTATTTTGCCCCGGGCTATGCCACCGCCACCAACCCTGATGGATTCACAATCGAGTTCTATCTAACCATGCTTGCTCTGTCGTTGCCTTTCGTATGGACTGGCTCGGTCTTGACTATTCGCAGGTTGAGGGCTGCTCAATTAGCACCCTGGCTTTTGCTTTTTTTCTATGTGCCGGTACTGAATTTGGTTTTCTTCAAGATCTTGAGTTGGGTTCCTTCTGTGGAGCATGAGCCGGAGGTGAAAACGATAGAGAAGTCAGAGAGTGAAAATCTCACTTCTATTTCGTCTTTTAAGGATGAGAGTGCGCTGGTGGCTCTGGGTCCAGGAGAGAAGTGGAGTTCAAACGATGGGAGCGCTCTCAAGGACTTTCTGGTGGCTGCCGCATTACCCATAGTACCAACTCTTGGTTTGGTATATCTATCCATTTTGGTGCTCGGCTCATACGGTTATGGTCTTTTTGTCGCCCTGCCTTTTGTTATATCCATCGCCGCACCGTTGATTTATGCCGGCAAAGTCAGGCGAAGTTTGCGAGATTGCATTGCCGTTTCACTGGCCAGTATGGCGGCTATTTATGTAGGACTATTGGTTTTTGCTTTTGAGGGGATTGTCTGTCTGCTTATGGCATCCCCACTGGCTCTTGTTATCGCCACCGGTGGCGGCATGCTTGCCTATTTTATTCAGAAGAGACACCATGGGCTACGCGAGCTTCCTAAGATAGTAGGCGGTTTGTTGGTGTTGGTCCTCGCTCTGACTTGTCTGGAAGTGGGTCTGGAACCTCGTTCTCCTCTCTATTCCGTAACCACCAGTGTGGAGGTCGACGCGCCACCATCAGTAGTGTGGAAACATGTGGTGGCATTTACCCGGCTCAATCCACCGGATGAGCTGATTTTCAAGGCAGGAGTAGCCTATCCTATAGAAGCCAAAATATTTGGAGAAGGCAAAGGTGCCGTGAGGCACTGTATATTCTCCACCGGTAAGTTCGTGGAGCCGATTACGGTCTGGAGAGAGCCTGAACTTCTCGCCTTTTCCGTCCAAGAGCAAGCATTGCCGATGAAGGAATTTTCGCCATACAAAGACATCCATCCTCCTCATATGGACGGTTATTTGATGTCTCGAAAAGGTCAATTCAAACTGGCACCAACCGCATCAGGAGGCACGCGGTTGTCGGGGACTACCTGGTATCAAAATAACATGGGACCGGCACCATATTGGCGGCTGTGGTCCGATCAAATAATTCACGCAATTCATAGACGGGTGCTCAATCATGTAAGGGATCTCTCCCAGAATGATGTTAGAGTAATCGGTAGTTCTCCCGGGTCTTGATATAAGGTCTTTCATATGGTCTCAGAAAAAGGCGCTCTCGCCCTTCCAATACTTAATAGCGACCGTCTTCTGCTAAGAATGCTCGATCCCAGCGAGGCGTCTTTGCCGGTTCACTATCACAGCAAAAACAAGGATTACTTGCGACCATACTATCCGGAATATCCTCCGGATTTTTTCACGGAAGAGTTTTGGCGGGATCAGCTGGCTAGAAATATCGAAGAATTTCAAGATGATAGAGCGGTACGCTTTTTTATTTTTGAGAAGTCTAACCCAGAAAGAGTGGTGGGAACAGCCAATTTCAGCGGCATCGTCAGGCGCGCGGCTCAGTACTGTGTCCTCGGTTACGGTCTCGACGAGGATTACCAGGGGAGAGGATATATGACAGAAGCCCTGGAGACCGCTATCTCTTATATGTTCGAATCCCTCAACATACACCGGGTTATGGCCAATTACATTCCGACAAACGAAAAGTCGGGAAAAGTTCTTCGGCGCCTGGGCTTCGATGTGGAAGGTTATGCCCGCGACTATTTGTTTTTGAATGGAGAATGGCAGGATCATATTCTTACCGCCAGAACCAACCATGGTTGGCAGGCCGACTATTATTTTTAAAATCGGCTCGGGAAGCAGTAGAATATGTTTGTCTAATGGTGCTGTGACATTTTTAATTTGTGAATTTGGGATGGGAAGTGAGTAATAACCAGCTCTGGAAAGGCATCTATCTATCCTGGTTTTGCCGGGACTTTTACCACGACGTGGTTAAAAGTTGGCATGGACTGGGGCTCAAGTACTTGATGGTTGTTCTAGCCTGTTTCTGGCTGATGCTGTCTATTCGACTCCAGGTAGAGGTGGTGAATTTTACCGATGGCTTTCTCTTGCCGGTTTTAAGGCAAGTGCCTGAGTTGATATTGACTGAAGACCGGCTCAGCATGAACGTTTCTTCTCCCCATGAGGTAAAGGATCCTCGAACAGGTAAGACTCTTCTGATCTTCGATATCAGAGCTGATGCCCAGGAGCCGCCCCTGGACCTGGACGGCATTTTCTATATTGGGGATAAACAATTACTTCACTACCATGGGCAAAAGAGCGAATTCGAGCTGAAAGGAAGTTGGAAGAAACCGCTAATAACGGCAGATATGCTAAAAAGCCTTGAAGAGGCTAAAGATTGGTCAGGGATTATCGTCTTTTCTGTTTTTTATCTCGCTACCCTGTTCTTCGTCACTTTACAAGTGTTCTTGTATGGACTGGTGGGCTTCGCGATGTCAGGGGTTTTGCGCCGTCCGCTCTCATTTTCCCAGGCCGGTCGAGTGGCGGCTATCGCCCTTTTGCCTGTATTGACCCTGGAGTTCCTCCAGAGAATCACAGGGGTGTTTTTGCCCTTGTGGACCATGGTTTCTGTCTTCTTGGCAATCGGCTATGTCATATTCGGGATTCGGTCCACCTCGATCAAGTTAAATCGACCGGAGTTGGTCGACAGCGCAGAAGTCAGCGCCAAGAACCGATAGAAGTTTTTTTGACTCTTTCTGAAGAATGACAAAATCTCAATAAAAACTCATAGTCAAAGTCCCGAACAAAGAGGCCATGCTAGGATTTATTTTCAAGCATATCCTTCAGGATAAGAGTCAGAGGTTAGAACATGGTTGCTGTTGTTGATCAAATCGTTCCGGCAAATAGTCAGATAAGAGACATCGCCGAAAAGGTAGTCAGAGGTGAGCGTATCGACAGAGATGACGCCATCCGTCTTTATAACGAAAAGGACCTTCTTTCTGTCGGAGCCCTGGCTGAGCATGTAAGACGCAAGAAAGCCGGACCTGGAAAAGAGAAGCATGTCTACTATATCCACAACATGCATCTCAATCCCACTAACTTCTGTGTAGAGACCTGTCGATTCTGTTCCTATGCCAATCCCGGGAATGATGGCTACACCTGGACCCTGGACGAAGTGCTGGAACAGGCGAACCGGGGCATCTCCCTGGGCATCAATGAGATTCATATGGTGGGTGGTCTGAACCCGATAACGAACCTCAACTACTACGAAGATGTTATCCGGGAGATAAAGAAACAACATCCTCATATTCATCTCAAAGCCATGACAGCCGTTGAGATAGAGTATCTCTCCAATCTTGAAGGAATCAGCTACGAAGAGACCCTTAAGAGGTTGATAGATGCAGGTCTTGGCTCGATGCCGGGAGGCGGAGCCGAAATTTTTGATGAATCGGTGCGGGAGGCCATGGCTGTTACCAAGACACCTGCGGAAACCTGGCTTGGTATTCACGGAGTAGCCCACGGACTGGGATTGAAGACCACCGCTACCATGTTGACCGGGATCGGAGAGAACGTCGAGAATAAAGTCGACCACATGCTTCTCATGCGCGGCCAGCAGGACAAGTCCGGCGGATTCATGTGCTTCATACCGCTGAAATGTTATTACGAAGGAACCAATATCCAGGATGAAGTAAAGGAGCCTTCCAACGAGGACCTTCTCAGGGATATCGCAGTTTCCAGAATCCTTCTGGATAACTTCCCCCATATCAAAGCCTACTGGATTCAACTTGGTCAGGATCTTGCTCAGGCTGCATTGTCCTTTGGGGCTGATGACCTGGACGGTACGATTTTAGAAGAGAAAATTACCCATGCGGCAGGCGCTAAGACGCCGTTGCAGTTGGCCAAAGAAAAAATGGAAGAGCTCATTATTTCTGCCGGTTATGTGCCTGTCGAACGTGACACCGTATATAACATCAAGAGAGTTGTGGACGTGGCGGAATCGGAAGCGGAAGAGAAAGAGAGTTCCGTGAGATCCAAGATAGAAGCGTTGGTATCCGCCAAATAAAGCTGATTTTTTCAGGTGCGCGATAAGTTATGTTCTTTCTTTAGAACATAATCTGACCTACCTGTCCCTGGCGTTTGACCAGTAGAGCAGCCTTCTGTCCTTTCGGTAGTTTTGTAAGGGTGAGAGCGAGCTGCGTGGGACTTGTTATGTTGATTCCGTTCACGCCGATAATGATGTCTCCGACTTTGACACCGGATTTGGCGGCGCGGGAGCCTATTCCTACGGTATTGACTGTAATACCACCTGGCGACCTCGCAATGATCAGTCCCATGGCAGATAGCACCTGTTTTACCAGAGCAGGGGTTTGTCCTGGTGCTTGCGGCTGAGGCGGGGAAGATTGAGGAGCCCTTCCCATATTCGGATTGCCTGCCGGCATTCTTGATGTGGCACCATTTTGATTAGGCGGCACTGACTGACCTGGAGTCATATATGGTGACAAACCTGTTTTAGAAGATCCGTTCTGACCGGGTGATGGTCTCCTGGTCATCATCTGTTTTTTTGCTTCCATATGCTTGTCCCAGGCGGATTCTCTTTTTTGACGAGCCGCCGAGCTGCTCTTCAGAGTTTCGGATAGCTTAGTATAGGCTGTTTTGTATTTGGCTGTTTTAGGGTCTAGTTTTTTAGCTTTGCCGTAATATTCCAGGGCTTGTTCCGGGCTCTTCATGAGGAGATAGATGGTACCGATGTTGTATTTGTATTTGGCATTCTTCGGATACTTGTTCTCCAGTTGCTTGTATAAGTCCAATGCCGAAATATATTCCTTGCGTTTAAAAGCGGCGGCGGCGTTCATGGCAAGCGAGTCCATGGCCCCTTCTTTGTCCAATCTTTTCTTGACTACGACTATCGCTTCTTTGTAGTCCAGGCGGTTTGGATTGATATCATTGGCTTTACTGTACGCGCCCAGGGCGTTTTTCAACTGACCCCCAGCTTCGAAAATGACTCCCATGCTGAAGTAGGCTTCGGCATTTTGCGGGTCAAGTCTAATCACCTGATTGAATCTATCGATGGCATGTTTACTGTCTTTCGCTTTCCAGAAGCTGATGCCCTCTTTAAGTAGCGCTTTTATCTCCTCATCCCTGGCTTTGAGAACAGCCAGCTTCTTGACGCGATCCTTCTCTTCCTGGGCTTTTGTTTTTTGGGGATACTGAACATTTTTGGAAGCGGGAGTATCATTCTCTAACGTACTATCTGTACCGGATTTCTGTTCTGCGGCTGAGATTTGCGGCTCCGCCAACTTATAGATTTTTTCTACTCTTTCATCTATTTCGCCCGATGCGGCCTCACCAAAGAATCGTTTTTCCAATCTTTCGATTCTCTTTTCCACGGATTCATCCGGATAGGTTTTAAAGAAGAGAACCTTTTCAACCCGAGCCAACTTGTTCTTGACCGAATCAGCCGCCAGAACCGGGGAGGGTGCAAAGCATGCAGTTACCAGTAAAGAGACTAGAAGGAAGCTGGATGCGAATTTATTCTTCAAAGCCTTACTCATTTGAATTCAAGTTCTATCTACTCTTGCCTTAATGCTAGCACCAGTTAGGTCCTCTTGCTTAACTCTAATTTTTTGAATATAAGCCAGGTCCCTGGAAAGGATTATACTTAAGTCTGTATCTGCGACTTTTCAGGTGGGTAATTCAAAAGATTATGGTGTCAAACTGTTCCGGTTCCGGCGTCGGCGATGAAGACTACATGATGAGCGAAGAGGAGCTTTCTTGCTGGTTGGTTTTTAGCCAGATGAAAGGGCTTCGGATAAATGACGATCAGTTCAGGGATATCATCGACCGATACGAGAATCTGATAAATCTTTTTGAGGCCAGCAAGGATGAGCTTCTTGCGAGCAGATTATTCAAACCGGAGATTGTTAGAAGTTTTCTGGACCAAAAGAGTAAAGCGGATCCGGAACAGATGCTGAAAGACCTGGAGCGAAGTGAAACCCGGGCAATTCCATTCAGTCATGTCCTTTATCCTCCAAAACTCCGGCATATTCATCACCCGCCCCTGGTTCTCTACATGAAAGGCAAACTTCAGCCGGAGGACTTCCATGCCAGCATCGGAATTGTGGGAACGCGACAGCCCACGGCATATGGGAAGAAGCTTGCCAAGGATTTCTCCAGGGATCTGGCCAGAGCAGGAGCCACCATTGTCAGTGGTATGGCGGTTGGTATTGATTCTCTTGCTCACTGGGGCGCTCTGGAAGCTTCCGGAAAGACCGTGGCTGTTCTAGCCAGCGGTGTGGATTATTGTTATCCTTCGGCGAATCGGCCGCTTTATGACAAACTCATCGAAGAAGAAGTGGGTGCTGTGGTCTCGGAATATTTTCCTGGAGTCAAGCCGGATAAGTGGAGGTTTCCCGCTCGCAACAGAATAGTGGCAGGTATGTCTGATGGTCTTCTTGTGGTGGAAGCGGGCGAATCCTCCGGCGCTCTGATCACCGCTAATCTCGCCTTTAATCAGAGTCGAGCAGTGTTTGCAATTCCAGGTCGTATCGACAGTAGAATGTCGAAAGGCACCAACTCAATTATTTCCAGGGACATGGCCAAACTGGTCAGTTCTCCAGAAGAGATAATGGATGAAATGAACTGGGTATCAGCCAAAATGGAAAGAAAAGTTCCTACGGTGGTGGAGCTTTTCGGCAGAGAAAAGGAAGTCTTCGATATGCTCTCCAACGAACCACTTCATTTCGATTACCTCTGCCAGGAGATGGAGATGGGAGCAGGAGAACTCTCCGGTACCTTGACCATGCTTGAGCTTGCCGGGGTGGTTGAGAGATTGCCGGGAGATTGGTTCAGCAGAATCGACAACTAGAGTTTATGAGACAGCTGTTCTCGTCAGCGGTCATATTCATTGAATTAGTGAGAAAGATAAAGCTCTTTCTTTAGTTTATGTGTTTTATATTGAAAATAGGGGAATACAATTAAGGACTCTTTCTGACAAGAAGAGGACTTTATTATTCTGATTTTGACGGAGAATTTGTGTCTGATAATCGGCTGCTCCTCTCTCCGCCATGTATGAGGGTAATTAGTTCTTAGGGAATTTGATTCGGGCGCGCCCGGATTGAGAGACGACCAAGAGAGTTGAGCGCTGGGGCATATGAATTCACCCGATAATTCAATTAAACCATTGAGAAAGCAGTCAGATCTGGCTTGGAGCTTAGTTAACGCCAGACCGGGAGGACTCTTTTGATTGGTGAAATGATTAACGACCGCTATGTGGTCGACTCAGTTATTGGTAAAGGTTCTTCCGGGACGGTTTACAAAGCGACTCGCCTCATGATGGGCGGCACCGTGGCTGTTAAGGTGATCGATAGCTACCTGGGAGCAGACCGAGCTTCCCTGGACAGACTGATCAGAGAGCTGAAAGCCGCTGAAAAGTTGCGTCACCAGCACATCATCACAGTTTGGGAATCCGGCATCACCGATGAAGGGCAGCCATATCTAGTCATGGACTATGTGGAAGGCATCACCCTCGGCGATTTGATCAAACGTGAAGGTGCCCTGTCTCCGGACAGGGTGCTCAGCATATTCAAACAGATTTGCGATGCGCTCGCCCACGCCCATGAAAAAGGACTTATTCACAGGGATATGAAGCCTGAGAATGTTGTTCTGGAGTCTACCCAGAGAAGGGATTATGCCAAAGTTCTGGATTTTGGAATCGCCGATACCCCGCAAGATAGTGCCCAGAGAGCGAAGTTCCAGAAGCCCCAGACCGTGGCCGGCAGCCCTGCCTACATGAGTCCTGAACAGTGCCAGGGCTTTGAACTGGATTTCCGTTCAGACCTCTACTCTATGGCGGTGATGCTCTTTGAGATGTTCACCGGCCGCAGGCCATTCGTGGCGCCTGATCTGACCAAGTTGATGTACAAAACTGTCACGGAACAACCACCTCTATTGAGGACAATCAACCCGGAAGTTGAGTTCCCTGAGGAATTGGAAAAGGTTGTGGCGAAGGCGCTCTCGAAAAATCCTGATGATCGGCAGGCCACCGTGAAGCAGCTTTGGCAAGAGCTGGAAACAGCTTGTAATGATTCGGATTTTGGAAAAAAAACAACTAGGAACGTATCTACTGTGGACAATAAACCTTTTAACCAGCACGAGTTTCTTCCATCGGAACGCCTGATTGATCCGGAACCCAAAAAGCCTAAGTTCGCGGCGGGACCTGAAGATATGCCCGAATTGTTCATGGATTCCGAAGAGGAAGAGACGTCGAAGGCGCCGTCACCTCCGGCACCGACCGCCAAGCCGGGTGCTCCTCCAATGCCCACCGCCGGCGCTGCTCCTCGCAAAGCAGGTCCGCCTCCGTTGCCTCCCTCCAAGGGAGCTGTTCGCAAAGCTACTCCGCCTCCCATGCCCAGACCCAAGGTGAAGCCCTCCCAATCTTCAACTCCACCCACTACCAACTCTCCCGGCTCGTCGCCTAATCAGTCCGGCAGCCAGGGCTCTCGTCCCCCTGCTCCATCCGGAGGTCGGGCACCGACAGAAGCCAGAGTCGGGACTGCCGTTGAAACTTCCGCCGATCCGGTGAAAGTTAAGACTGAAAACGGAACCCAGCCTTCGGCACAGAATGCTCCATCCCAGGCGCCCCAGGTCGGTGCGCAATCGCTAGGACGTCTGTCGGCTCTGGTGAAGCCGACTTCTCAGAGTAGCCCCAACCCAGGGCCCTCTCCAAATTCTTCTCCGGCTTCCACTCCAGTAAGTCCGTCCTCGACTCCTGGCGGGGCACCTCCCGCTGCTGACACCAAGCCGGCAACCCAGTCTCCCCCCTCGGCAAGCAAAGAAGCTCGTCCACCTTCTGTATACAGTTATGTTCCTCCTAAGGAGAAAAAGACAGAAGCTCCTCTGCGACCGGCGGCTCAGAAACCTGAGATGAGACCGGGGGCAAAGCCTGGAACAAAGCCTGGAGCCAGACCTGAGTCCAAACCAGGACCTGGTAATAGTGCAGGACCTGGTGCCAGACCTGCTTCCCCGGGCAGTGCTCCGGCAAGGCCGGAAGGTGCAGTCAGACCCCAGAGCGGAGCTTCCCCTGTGGCGAAAACCGGCCCGGCTAGCTCGGAGTCCGGTGGACAGCCAGACAAAAAGCCTACGGTAAGAACCGTTAAAAAGGTAGTTAAGAGAATTAAAAAGGTCAAAAAGCCGAGTTCGGATTTAGACGGTAACATCGCAAAAACACCAGAGAAGAAAGGCTCCGGTGGTGCTGACAAACTATCTAAAATTAGTTGGGAAGATGAGATCGAGGCCCTCAAAACTGGAAACTTTGAGGTTGCAAATCCTTCTCAAGGCGATCCTTTGCATGAGGTCAAACAATCGGGTCAGTGGCCACCCCAGGGTATGATGCCTGGTCATGGTCAGCCTGGTCAGATGACTCCCCACTATCAATACGGGTATCCGCCTCAGCAGCCATACCCGCCTGGTCAGCCTTACCCCCAGGGCTACCAGATGCCGCCTTATGATCCTAATCAGAGTCAAAACATGTCCTATCCTCCTGGCCAGATGATGCCACCAGGCATGATGCCAGGCCCCTACCAACAGATGCCGCCCTATATGCAGCCAGGCCAGATGCCACCGGGACAAATGCCACCAGGCCAGATGCCGCAAGGACAGATGCCACCATATATGCCCCAGGGTCAGTTGCCTCCAGGTCAGATGCCCCAGCAGGGAATGATGCCGATGCAGCCAGGACAGATGCCTGGTCAGCCCATGCCCCAAGGACAGGCTCAGGCTCCTGGCCAGGAAGTCCCTCCCCAGGCCGAACCTGTGCCGAATCCTGCCCCTCCCGAAGCTAAAAAAGAAGAGCCGGCTGTTTCCAAAGTAGATCAAGAGCCAGAGGAGAAGGCTGCTCCTCCTGAAGAGTCGAAAGACAAACCGGTCTTGAGTGAGGAACCTAAAGGCTCTTC
>JAUIJG010000151.1 GCA_030431355.1 bacterium | reverse complement strand
CGGCCGAGGGCTGTACCGCCTATGCCTGCCAGACCTGCAATTCCTGCCGTAAGTAGCATTGTGTCGAGACCGGCTTCACTATCGACATTGTGTATGGCGGCGGAGCCCACGCCGCCGATCTCAGCCGAGGCCGTATTGAGAGCGTATTGCCTGAGCCCTGCCTTTATTGCGTTCCCCGATTCGAGCCTGGCTGCTTCGTTGAGGTGCTTTTGAATCAGCTGGGTCACTTTAGGAATGTCGTCCGCGCTCGCTGTCACCTGGGTGGCTAGATTTTTGATCGCCTGTTCTCCCACCTCGTCGGCGTTGTTGCTTATCGCCAGGGTGATTTGTTCCATGATGCCGCGTTCCAGAGCTTCCTCCGCCCCTTCTTTGAGAATCTGACCGCCTCCGGCCAGGCTCACCTCTTCGGCGCTTGCGAGAATTGCCCTGGTGGCAGTCTGGGAAGTGGCTCTGCCTATGCCCATGGCTCTGGCGATAAATTGTGGTGCTGTTCCCACACCGGCATCAATCGCTCCGGTGGCAAGGTCGGTGACAACGTCCGAACTGGAGAAGTCATAGTCCGAGCCCATGATAATCGCTTTGGTGCCCACCTTGGCCAGGGCACCACCGGCGGTCCAATATGCAGCTGCCGCGATGCTTCCCACGCCTCCTGTCGCCACCGCGAGGGTTATCAAACCGGCATCTACCGCGGTGTTGGCTGCGAACTCTTCACTTTCTCCGTAAAGTTTGATTCCTTCTTTGAAATTTTCTTCAATGCGGAGCAGCTCTTCTTTGGTGAAGGTTTTGCCACCTTGATTCATCTCCGCCACTGATGCCACCAGTCGATGTAACTGGTCTTTAGTCATGTCTCCGGTACAATCTATTCCGTCAGCCATGGACTCGCCGATTCCATCAATACTGGCGGTGGTGCGGTCGAGCACGTCATACATCAACAAATTCGGATTGACAGGGTTTGGCCTTGCTTCAAGAATGATTTGCTGTTTATCCGAACCTCCGGTCTCGTCCAGCATGTCTCCTAAAGCATCGGCGTCATACTTTTCGACAAAGGCTCTGGCTATGGCCGGTGTGAGATCTGCCGCCAGTCTTTTCAAGGTGGCTTCGTCGGTGCCGGTGCCTAACATGGCGCAGCGCATTTCGTCTTCCGGTAGCATCTTTCCGTTTTGTTTCGCTATATTGACGGCGATATCCCTGTACTCTTCCTCCACGAAGTCGAGAACATTATCCGGGTTGGCGATTATCTCCTTCCAATCTTCCGGGGTTCCTCTTTTGATCGCTTCATAAAGACCTTTTTCGTCGTCTATGACTCTGTCGTAAAGCTCTGCCTGGGTTTTGAAGGGTAGCCTTTCCCCTCTCAGGAGGGGGTGGGCATACTTGCCTTCGTCCGCCGGGAGGAGAGCTGAACTGAGAGCCGCGTCAAATCGTTTTTTGTATTCAGGATCGTTGCGATAGTCTTCTAAGATACTCGGATCCTTATGAATAGCCTCTTTCAGATCCACGATCACTTCCCGGGGGTCGTAGTCCCTATCGCTTCCGTGCATGAATATCTTGGCGATGATGTCGCCGGTTGGTGGTTTGCCGCTCTCCACACGGGCAAGGATCGATTTTGCCGCTCGCGCGTGATCCGGTACTCCGAATCTGAGAGCTGAGTTGACGCTTCTATCCACGTCTCTCTTGAATCTTTCGTCCGTTCGATAACGCTCCTGTTCTTGAGGGGTCATCTTCTCAAGGACATCGATGACCTCTTCCCTGGAGCTGTCCTTAACCGCGCTGACAATGTCTCTTCGCTCAAGTTTTGAGTCTTCATATTTATCCGCGCCCATCTTTGCCTTCAGCAGCTCTTCAGCGCGATTCATCTCATTCTTGTTCAGATCAATCCGTAGAACATCCGTTACCCTTTCATAGAACTTCGGATCTTCTTTCAGGCGTTTCCAGTCGGTTTCCGACATGTCTTCTATGGTGCCGAGAACTTCACCCATGTCATCGTCGATGATACCACCGTGGGCCGCCAGTTTTGTTACTAGACTTCCATCTTTCCCATACTGAATGCGGTCTTCCCAGGTGGCCATCTCCCTTTCGTTTCCAGCTTTGTCCAGGGATGCGTGAATGTCGTTGTAGAAAGTCAGGTCGGCAAGCTCCTGTTTTGAAAGGCCCGTTTTCCCTTCCTCTCTTATCTCTCTGCCGTTTAGGTATGAGGCCTTTTCCCTTGCTGACATGCCGTCCAGGGCAAGTTCTATCGCTTCCTCATTGTCCATGAGGAGGGAGGTGTTTCCTTCTATTTGGGTGGTTAGCTCCAGTCCGCCCTTGTTGGCGTAGTCCAGGGCATGTCGGGTATCTTCGTTGGGGAGATAGTGAACATCGTAGGTGAATTCATCGGTATAGGCTGTGCCGAAGGCTTCTAGAATCCTCTCTTCTCCGCCGTTTCGCATGAAATCGATGCGCGCGTTCGGTTTCGCGACCGATAGAACCTCCTCGAACATCTCCAGGTTCTTGGTCTCCAGCGCCGTTCCGGCAAGACGCAGGGTGTCTCCATCGGTTCGCTGGTCCGAGCCTTTCAAATAGATCTCGACCGCTTGTTTGGTCTCCAGCGAAATGTCCGGGTCATTCATAATGGTCTCTTTGAATGACTTGCCGTAACGCTCTTCGAACTTGTCCATCTCTTCTCTCACCTGGCTGGAGGTGAGTGTGCTCAGGGTAAGTCGAATATCTTTTTCCACATTGTCATCGGAGCGAACACCCCAGTATTCTCCGTGTTCGATCAGATTTGCGTTAAGCCTGGATGCAGCATCGTTTTCCCCTTTCCAGAGAGCCGTACTTTTGGCCAGATCGCTGCCGTTCAGCTCGTCGTTTAGCTCCTCTTGAATGGTCATGCCCGTTCTGATCTTGTAGAGCTTATCCAGGGCATTTCGCTCTTCCGGGCTATTCAAGCGTCTCAGTTGCTCATTGATCGCTTCTTTGTCGACACCAATTCCGAAAAATCCGCCATTTGCTGCTCTGTCTATGGCTTCGGCTATTTTTTGTATTTCTTTGCCGCTTAGTCTCTCAGCCTCCGGCTTCTTCGCCTCAGGCTCTGTGGCTCCTGTGATTTCAACCTCGTGGAGGGCGCCGCTTCTTATCGCCGGAGTGTTGGAGAGAATATCGAGGGCATCTCCATCCAGGGATTCACGACTGAGCCGGTCCGAAACATCTCTGGTTTCAGGCTTTGCGACCACCTCTGTGGGTGTATCGCTTAGGGGCTCTGCCGAAACAGGCTCAGCCGAAATAGAGTCCGCTGTAGCAGAATCTGCCGCGACAGATTTTGGGGCATCGAACTGCTGGCGACTGATTTCGGCAATTGCTTCTTTAGAATCGCCTTTCTCGCCATTGCCGCCGTCTGACGCGTCGGATGTGCTTTTTTCTACTTGTTGAGTATTAGACATGCAAAGATAGTTGTGAGCTTCTGCTTTAGTCTTATACCCTCTCTATTTATATATATAAACTCTTCCCGAGTTGCTCCCTGAGGCGGGAAAGGTAATTATTTTGGGGTTTTCAGAATATCAGCCAATTTTGCTGTCAGATTTGTGAGGCTCTCCGGCTCCGGTGAACTGCCGTCTTGTAAGAGCGCTTGTAGCTCCTGGACAATGTGCCGGTAGTCAGCCGAATTCTCCTGGAGCGATGACGAGGCGTCGGAGGCAATCTCCATTAGGATAAAGCTTAGCGCTCTCCAGGGTGTGTTTTCCCTGTCTGGGTTATATCTTCGCGTGGTCATCGCCCCTTTTACTCTGCCTTCGCTCGTGGTTAGCCAGCCTGAAGAGCCGGCGTCTAGAAAGACCGGCTCCCCGTCTTCAATAATCACATGCCGGGGCGCTAAATTGCTGAAATATGCCTGACTCAGGGTGCTTGCTTGCGCTTTGCCGAGAGATTCCAGGACCTTGTTGAATGAGGTCAGGCAGGCAGAGAAATCCTTCTCTTTGAGCATGGCCTCAAGGCTCCGACCAGCTAGAAGAGGCATGACGTAGAAAGGGGTTCCGTCTACACTACCGCTCTCCAAAACCGGAACGAAAGGCGAACCGGCTTTTTTTAACCGGCTGGTTTGTTCTTCCACCACGGCAGAGTAAGTGGGAACAAGAAGTCCCCCTTCCGACGAGAGGGCAAGGCTCTTGTCGTCGAGGTTCGACTCCATTTCCATTTTGTACTCTATGGGATTGCGGGGCAGTTTGATCGCGACCTTTTGCCCTTTTGTTTTTCCTGGTGTTTCTCCTGTCTTACCGGCCGATGGTTCTGCTTCGAAGACCCAGGTATAGGAGCCTTCATGAAGTAGATGGAGGAGGATGTAGTCGCCAGCTTTCCTACCCAGCCAGCCAGTCCAGCTATCCGGCGCCGATGCAGGTTTCGTCTCGGTAGAAGAAACAGTCACACCGGGGCTCTCTTGACCCTGTCCAGGCGGAGTCATACCTGTCTGGTCTCTGGAATTTTCTTGAAGGTTCAAATAAGCTTCTTCCAGGTCGGCAGGAACCTCGACACCGGCCTGATGGTAGGCCATGATTTCGCGGTCTAATAAAGCTTTTCGCTTTTTTACCTCTTCCAGGTTCTTCGACTTACTCATTTATTGTCAGGCCTTATCGATAGCTACCGCCTAGATAAATCTTGCCACGATCGGGGTTTATTTAAAAGCTCATCTACATCTGATGCTTTCAAGCTTCTCTTTTAGAAGCTCTTCAATGTAGCTATGAGCTTCTTCGCCGCCTCTACTTCCTGGGGCATACTCTGAACTTGATTTGTCATGGCGGCAAACTTGTGTTCACTTCTCATGATCGCTTGATTAATGCGAAGTTTTGATTTCTCAATGGTATTAGAATCGGTGTCGCTTTCGGCAGCTTTCTGCTTTTTGCTCTGTTTGCTCTGGTTATATTCGTCCTCCAACTCTTCTTTCATCTTTTCTAGAGCCCACTGGGTATCATCGATGTCGTCTTTCAAATCGCTGGTGGTATCATCAGCTTCGGCGACAAGCTTCTGAAGGTATTTGAATACGATTACTTCAAACTTGCCGGGGTAGGCTTTTTTCAGCGGTGTTCTTTTATTGTCTTTGTAAGTGCCTCTGCCATCCATGTATACAAAGCTTCCATCTTTTAAGCGTGCGATGAAGAACTGTCCGTCCGGAGTCATCCAGGTGCTGGAAAAAATTTCCATGGCGCCTTTTTCGGGAACAGCTTCTTCCTCCGGAATCTGCTGGGGAACTTTGCCCAGGTTCTGTCTGGCCTTGTCTATGAGAGCTATGGTTTTATTGAGATTGGCTATCTCTTTTTTGAGCTTCTCTGTTTTCGCGTCGGTTGACTTCACCGCGGGAGAGTCTAACTGGGAAGTTTTGGCTTTGGTGGCGGATTGAAGTCCTAGATATTGTCTCTCCAGCTCCTGGGCCAGGTGCCACAATAGTACTTCGTCCGGAAACAGTGAGATGGTCGGGTAACCGGACTTTTGGTCAACAACCACCAACTCCTGGTTGGATGCCAGAATAAAGGCGTCGTCTGTTAGATGAAAAGCTATTTTGCCACCGTCTATGATGTCGGCGTCTTTACCGATCCGAAACTGTGATTTGTAGACGATTTTCTCTTTGGGTTCATCTGGTTCTATCGTTTTCACCGGCACTGCGCTAACTGATCCTGAAGTCCATGTGCTACCGGTGATGGTGGCTGGTATGTAGCTGTACGTGCTGGAAGGGTATAAGCTGCCGCCTGCGTCTACGGTGCTATTGTTGAAATTGTCATAACCATATCCGCCACCGCTGGCGTAGTACGGATAAGGGTCAGACCAGGCTCCTCCTCCGTAGTTTCTGAAACGATGATGCGGTCTCGACCAGCCGCCCCAACTTCCATAGGGGTCTCCCCAGTAGCCGTATCCATCTCCCCAGAGCCTTCTGTCATATCCGCCATATCTGCGACCGCGCATCCCTCGACCCATGCCGCGTCCCATTCCTCTACCACCGCGCATGCCTCTGCCGCCTCTTCCTCCGCGTCCACCTCTGGCCAGGGCGACACCTCCACCAAGTATTCTTGGATATTGGGATAACTGGGATGAATGGGGCGAATGCGAGAATTCGAATGTATATTCTGCAACAGGTACTACTATGCTCAAGCTGCCGGCAAGCACAAGAGCTGATAGTAGGGAGAACATTCTCTTCGAAGTCTTTATTCGGGGGGCGTCGACCTTTTGAGAATCGGTATGCATTTTCATGGATGTCTTATTTCTAGAGGTTGTTTCTCTGGAGGTTTTTTGGGGGTCTTTCAAGATGTCTTTCAAGATGTCTTTCAGTATGTCTTTCGAGCTGTCTTGCTGATTCAAATTCAGACTTCAATTAAGTATAAGCGATGTTTCATATCAACAAGGGAAGTTCCCGGATGCCTCTGGATGTCAATATTTCGCAAGTTCGCAGTTTGAGCGCACTAAATTCATATTTCGGAAAGATATTAAACAATTACTCCATAGTAAGGCTTTATGAGAAAATGGGTGTTAGAGTACTCATGACATCGGGTTCAGGCGGTTGCGCTGCAGTGGACGCAGCAATCCCTCATTTTTCCGCCGAAGAGGAAGACGAATAAACCATGGCTAAAAACATGAAGGCGATGAAGGGTAAGAAGGCTCAAAGAGCCATGCGCGGTATGGGTGTTGCCCAGAAGAGCATGGTCAAGAGGGCTAAGAACCAGCAGGAGTTGCCGATCAACGAGAGCCCATCCAATGATAAGTGGGACAAACTCGGAGTCACCATGTTTAGCGGAATGCTCATCATTGCCGGCGTTGTTCTATCCTGTGCGCTCTACTACAGTTCCAACGGATTTTTCAAGGCGCTGGCCGCAAGCCCGATAGACTGGATGTCCTGTATCGTGATGACCTTGATGTTGGCGGTCGGATTCTTTGTTGCCAGGGCATTCATATCCCTCGCCTTTTTCGGGACTGTGATGCTGGCTTCAAAATTTGGTGCCTGGAAGACCACGGAGGCTATCTGCTCCCTGGCTACGAAATACAGATTTCTGGTGCCGAACGGAGGCTCCTGGGCTTCCATGGCTAAGGTGCAAAGTTTGATCAGTCGCGGCAAATTTGACGAAGCCATAGAAGTGGCTGAACAAGAGTGGGAGAAGTCCGGTTCCAATGAGAAACAGGCTCTTAATCTTGGTCCCATGTGTGCCGCTGCCGGTATGGCTCAGCAGGTGGCTGGCAATCGTAAACAGACAGCGTTATGGAACGAACGTGCGATTGATTCCATGACAAAGATGCTGGAGAACGCAGACGGCAAGAAGAAAGGTTTGTTTGCCTGGGCTGCTAAAGCTCAAGCCGGTAGCTGGGTCGGTCAAGTGAAGATGCAGCTTGCTGCCGCTCATTTCAGCAATGCTAATGTTCATATGGAAGGTCAGGACTACAGACGCGCTAAAGCGAGCTTCAAGAGTGCTGCCGACTATGCCATGCAAGCTCCTGACTTTCCCCAGAAAGAAGACATCGTCAGGATGAGCAAAGAGCAGCTTCAAAGACTGAAGCACGCTTAGAGTTTGCCTTTGTGGCACCACTGGCAGTGGAAAGAGTTGAGTCTTTGTTGTTTCTAGGTGATTCTGGAATTGACCAGGGAACAGACCAGGGAATAGACCAGGGAATAGAGGCAGCTTTTGACTTTGCTGTAATTTCACAATACTGAAACCAGATTATTTTACTGCGCTATATTCTTTTAGCCTCGCGATATCACGAATCGGCGGATTGCCGAAGTGTCTTTTGTATTCGCGACTGAATTGGGAGGCATCATCATATCCGACTCTTGCTGCCACGGAGCTTGCGTCCAGATCTTCGGTAAGCAGAAGGTTTCGTGCTTCCTGTAAACGCAAAGACTTTTGAAACTGCAGGGGGCTCATGGATGTCGCTGCTTTAAAATGCTGATGAAAGCTGGACACACTCATGCCAAGCTCATGGGCCAGGTCTTCTATACTGAGTGCTTCGCTGAACTTGCTCTGGAGTGTTTGAATCGCTCTTGCGATTCTATGAGTGTTGCCTCCAAATGAGGCCATTTGCAAAAGTCTCTGTCCTTGCTCACTTTTTAGGAGCCTGTAGACAATCTCTTTTGTAACCATGGGTGATATCATGTTGTAATCTGCCGGCGAATTTACCAGCCGGAAAAGTCTGACGAATGCGTCTAACAATTCGCCTTCTAATTCGCTAACTGCAATAGAAGGAACGCTTGATTCTGTTTTGGTCGGAGCGATTCCGGCTTCTATGCTGACCGATGAGATGGTTGCAGGATCTAGATCGAGCTTTAGTCCAAGGAAAGGTTTCTCCCTGGTCGCTTGCACCACCTGACTGACCACCGGCACATCTAGAGAGCAGAGCAGGAAGTGATTTGGGTCATACCGGAACTTTTCCGAGCCCATCTGAACCTCTTTGGCTCCCTGGGCGATAATGCAGATGGATGGTGAATAGAGACCGTGCAGAGGATCGCTGGGGGCGGTGTGCCGGTAAAAGTTCAGTCCTGTTTGAATTGGATTGGCGCCTTCCTGGGTGCATTTTTGCCTGAGGATATCCACAAGCTCTTCCCTATTTGTTTGGGTTCGTTTGTCTGATGCCATGAATTTCATTCCTTTCTGCAGTCTCGGAAAATCGTCCAATGATTTTGGAGTTTTGTTATAACGAGAGGCGTCTTTCCCAGCATATCATTGTAATGTGGCTTGCGGGGCATGGAGTTTTGTCCAATTGACTCGGTAGCAGATTATAGCCTTTTCGGCTAAATTAAAAGCCCCCACCTGGAGATATTGGCTCTTCGGAGTCAGAGGTTTTTGCGTCAATTTTATTCAAAGAGACTGCTGGAGGAGATATTAATGCATAAGAGAAAACTGGGAAAAAGCAATTTGGAAGTATCCGCTATCGGTCTTGGCTGCATGGGCATGAGTTTTGGTCTCGGTCCAGCTAAAGATAGCAAAGAGATGATCTCTCTTCTTCGATCCGCGGTGGAGAAAGGAGTGACATTTTTTGATACTGCTGAAGTATACGGACCCTATATTAATGAGGAGCTTGTGGGAGAAGCCCTGGAGCCAGTCCGTGATCAGGTTAAAATCGCCACAAAGTTCGGCTTTAACTGCGAAAAGACCGAAGAGTTTAAACTAACTCAATTGAACAGCCGACCTGAGCATATAAAGAAGGTCGTTGATTCATCTCTCAAGCGATTGAGAGTAGACTATATCGATCTTCTTTATCAACATCGGGTTGACCCTGATGTGCCCATCGAAGAGGTAGCCGGTGCGGTTAAGGAGCTAATCGCTTCAGGTAAGGTTAAACATTTTGGGTTGTCCGAAGCTTCGGCCTCAACAATTCGTCGAGCCCATGAAGTGCAGCCTGTGACTGCTGTGCAAAGTGAGTATTCACTCTGGTGGAAGCGGCCGGAAGAGGAGATATTGCCGACTCTGGAAGAGTTGGGTATCGGTTTCGTGCCCAACAGTCCCCTGGGCAAGGGTTATCTTACTGGCAAAATGAGAGCTGATACCAAGTTTGACAGCACGGATTTTCGCAACCAATTGCCTCGCTTCTCTTCAGAGTCACTGAAAGCAAATCAAGTAATTGTAGAATTGTTGAACGAAATCGCCGCAAAGAAAGAAGCTACCCCTGCTCAAGTAGCCCTGGCCTGGCTGCTTGCTCAGAAGCCCTGGATTGTGCCGATACCTGGGACCACTAAAGCGCATAGATTGGAAGAGAATATCGCGGCAGCATCCCTGGAGTTAAGTGAGAGTGACTTGAAAGAGATCGATGAAGCCACAGCGAAACTCGATATTCAAGGTGACCGCTATCCGGAGCATCTGGAGAAGATGACTTACAGGTAGAAGATGCCACTAAAAGTACAAGAATTTTAAGAGGATATGAAAGTGATAAAGACTGCCATAAAGACAAAAGCATACGCAGCAGCAGCACCCGGTAAGAAGCTGGATGCCATGGTGATTCAGAGGCGTGAGCCGGGACCCCGGGATGTATTGATCGATATCAAATTCTGTGGCGTTTGCCACTCCGATGTGCACCAGGTGGAAGACGATTGGGGTAAGTCGATTTTTCCGATGGTGCCAGGGCATGAGATCACCGGCATCGTCTCCAGGGTCGGTGACAAAGTTGAAAAGTTTAAAGTCGGAGACCGGGTCGGAATCGGCTGCATGGTAGACTCCTGCAAGGAGTGTGATTCTTGCGCCGAGGGTCTTGAGCAGTATTGCGAGAAGCGAAACGTCTTGACCTACAATGACATTGAGCTGGATGAGGAGACCCCCACATATGGTGGCTACTCAAAGAACATCACTGTCAATGAGCGTTTTGTGGTCCGGGTCCCGGACGAGCTTCCATTGGATAAGGCCGCCCCTTTACTTTGCGCCGGGATAACCACTTACTCTCCGCTGGCTCACTGGAAAGCCGGTCCTGGTAAGTCTGTCGCTGTCGTAGGCCTGGGCGGACTGGGGCACATGGCTTTGAAGTTAGCCAAGTCCATGGGCGCTGAAGTGACTGTGATCTCTCGTACCTTCAGCAAGCGCGAGCAAGCAAAAGAGATGGGCGCCGGCGATTTTATTGCTAGCACGGACAAAGAGTCTGTTGAGGGTGGAAAAGGTTGCTTCGACCTTATCATCAATACCGTCTCTTCTCCCGCCGATATGAATCTCTATATGGGTATGCTCAAGCGCGATGGAGTGATGGTGCTAGTCGGCGCCCCCGCTGAGGATTTGCCTGTCAATCCTTTTAGCTTGATTCCACAACGTAAGTCGCTTGCTGGCTCTACCATCGGTGGCATGAAAGAGACCCAAGAAATGCTCGACTTCTGCGCCGAGCATGGAATCGGTGCCGAAATAGAGACCATCGCCATGGAAGAGATCAACACCGCCTTTGAGCGTCTATTGAAGAGCGATGTGAGATTTAGATTCGTGATTGATATGGAGTCTCTTAAGTAGACTCAAAATTCCAGTGGAGTATGTTTGAGGGTGCTATAATAGTAATATCCGAACTTTGGATTTTGTCGGAAATTCTTCAAAGAAGTCAGCAAGGATAAACTTTTTGCCTCAAATCCCAGCGTAATACTATGGGGATTTAAACAGGGCTTTAATTTTGGTGTAACAAAGTGACTCCTGCTAAACACTCTCCAAACTGAGAGACCATTTTTTGTGAGAATTTTAGTATTGGAGGATATTCCCTCCGGTGCCAGTATCATTTGTCAACTTCTTAGGGATAACGGTGTCGAGATAGGTACTGTGTTACCTTTTACTGAACCTGTAAGAGAGTTCAAGCAATTCTGCTTTGATGCAATATTTGTCGATATTTCAAGAACTGATAACAACGGACTGGTCACCTATTCAAATTGGCAGGAGCTGACCAGAAATCATTGTGTGGTCGTATATTCCGTTCATAGTGACGGAGAACTGGCAGTCGAGTTCATCAAGAAAGGTGCCCAAGATTATCTTGCAAAAGATCGAATTGAGATTAAATCAATCGTTAGATGTCTGAAGTTTAGTGTAGAGCGTCATCAAGCAGCGCTCAATCAGCGGCGTAGAGAAGAGCGAATGAAACTTGTACTTGAAGATTCATATGACGCCTTTGTCTCAATGAATGCGAAGTTGGAAATTATTGATTGGAACCCAATGGCTGTAAAAACCTTCGGATGGACACGTCAGGAAGTTCTTGGTGAGAGCATCTCCTGTATTTCGCCATTACATTTGCGTGCACAGTTTCTTCTGAACATAAAAAAGCATTATGAATTGCAGCGAGGAAACTTTCTAAAGACCTCTAGAGAAATTGT
>JAUIJG010000150.1 GCA_030431355.1 bacterium | reverse complement strand
CTTCCGGATCCGAATAGTAATATTGCCGGTAGTATCGGCACCGCGTAGAGAAGATTGTAATTAAAGCAGGTGGAGGCGATAACCAATAGAGGAAAGCCGCCGGGATCTTCCAGCAATTTTTGACTGGCCGCCACCGCCATTATGTGGTAGTAGTTGAAGTCGCACCAGTAGAGGGTATTCTCTTGAGCCATATAGATTCTGACCACAGCCAGGGTCAAGACAAGGCTCCCGACCAATAAAACGATATCGGCAGACTTGAGCCTCTCCGTTATTTTATGCCTGGTGTTTTTGCAATCCTCGTTTGAATTCATCGCTTTTTTCGGTTCTCAGTTCCTGGCTTTAAGGGTTCTGGTGAGGTTTATCAATGAAAGTACAAAGAGTGATGCCACCAGGGGGAAGAAGAAATAAAAGCCGGCTTTTTCCTGTCCGATGGTAAAGTTGGCTATCCAGCCCAGGGGTGGAAACAGGATAAAGATCCCGCACCAGAGCGCGAGAGCCGGCTCGGTTTTGCTCAGGTTCATTATTGATAGTGTTGGTAGTGTCAAAGCTGCAGCCATGGCGAGAAGCAGGAAATCGAAGAGATGGGAGTGGGGGCTCACAAGAACCAGGGTGCAGATTGTCGATGCCCATAGCCAGCGTAGTCCGCCTACGGAAATTTCCCGGGTTGCTTTCTTCCAGACTAAAAAGAGTGGAATCAGAGAGGCAAACATTACCAGTGCCGTTGCTTTCAGGGAGATAGAAGTATCCGCCAGGTTCGCTATGGGGCCTCGTATACTGATCATCTTATGGGCATTTACTCCGATAAACCGTTCACTCGATTCCGCATGGGTGACTATATTGGGATAGCCGATCACATTTTCCGGTCCGATTATTAGAGAAGCCAGACCGAGCATTGCCAATTCCATTGCTGCAAAAGCGATCAGTATTTTCCACCTCTTCATGGCGGTGATAGGCATTAAGAGCGGGAAAAGGTACTGGGGTTTGAAAGTCGATATTGATAGAAATATACCTGACAGCCAATCTCTTCTATTGTAGATAAATGCGATGAATAGGCTGAGCGCTCCAAGAAGCCAGAAGCTGGTGTTTCCATGCCAGAGGCAGATATATGCGGGAAAGCTGACGAATACGCCGAAACAAAAGAGCAATCGATCTCTGGGTTTGAGGGGTCCCAGTCGGGTGAGAGCATATGTTCCTGATAAACCGAAAATGCTCTGCAGGATACACCAGGCCACATAGGCTGGTCCCACCGGCATCCAGCTCAGGGGCAATAAAAGAACATAGGAAGATGGCGGTTGTTGGTTGTAGAAGATTTTGTCGCTCTTTACCGGGGCTATCAACTTATCGGCCCAGGACTTTTGGATATTGGGGTCATAGATCAACTTAGAATTTGAGGACTGTGCCAGGTCGCTGGCCTGGTAGTACTGAAAGAAATCAATGATGTCAGCTACACCGGTCTTTTCATTTATGAACCAGCGGTTATTAGTGAGCGGAGTGTAGAGTTTTAAGAGAATCATCAGACCTGCGAAGACAGCGAATCCGGCAAAGAGGAGCCCAAGGATATTTGATAAATTTTTCTTCGCAACAGCCATTATCTTTATATAGGTACTAACTATCTCTATTCCTGTATTCCCTTAAATCAGATCTGTCCGGAATTATTTCAGTAGATGTAGGCACTTGAAATTCAATCACGGATTGAGGTCTGTGGTGATTTTATCTCCAATATAGGAATCCGATGTTCTCATAATTAAGCTAATGTAATTAGACGGATTTCGCCGCTAACAATTATAAAGTCGGGGTATCATTAGCCTTTTAACTTCCTAGCAGCTTCCCTGCGCCATCGTTAGACCAATCAGAAAAATGCCAGAGCCGAGCCCTGTCGATAATTATAAGTTGAGCATAGTCATCCCTATGTATAACGAGGAGCTGGGTGCTGCCGAGTGCGTGCGACGAGTTAAATCAGTTCTTGTTGATATGGGCTGTGAGCATGAGATCATTTTTGTTAACGACGGTAGCTCCGATAGAACTCTACCAATTTTAGTAGAGCAGAGAGAGAAGGATGATTGCTTGCGATTGATCGACTTGAGTCGTAACTTCGGTCATCAAGCCGCAATAACAGCCGGTCTTGATCATGCCACCGGTGATGCTGTCATCGTTATAGACGGCGACCTGCAAGATCCACCGGAAGTCTTCCCTCGCCTGGTAGAGAAGTGGAAGGAAGGATATGAGGTTGTGCATGCTCGCCGCCGCAAAAGAGATGGTATCTCCGCTTTTGCAAACCTGCGGGCTAAGGTTTTTTATCGCTTGATGGCGGCGGTTTCTGAGATTGATATTCCCGTTGACGTGGGAGATTTTCGACTGATATCCAAAAGGGTTTGCGACAATCTGAGAGAGCTGCGGGAGCAGCATAGATACATACGAGGTTTGGCTACCTGGGTCGGCTACAAACAAACAATTATTGAATATGACCGGGAGGAGCGTTTCGCCGGGGTGGCCCAGTACACTCTGCCCAAGCTGATTCACCTCTCCATGGCTGGGTTGACCGGATTCTCCAAGTTTCCGCTACGTCTGGGTTTGTTTTTTGCAGCATTCTCAATAGCTGTTGCACTAATTATCGTGCCTTTTGTTTTTGTTTTCCCGGAACAGTTGCTGGGGTGGGCACCGTCGGTAGTGGCGATATTTGTGGTCGGCGCCATGATTCTTTTCTGTCTTGGAGTGATAGGAGAATACCTGGCTCTCGGTCTTGAGCATCACCGGGGTAGACCACTATATATAGTGCAGAGAGAGTACTGATAAGAGAGTCAGGACTGCCTCAGATATTCTTATCGTTTGCCTGATTAAAGCTTTCTATTGCATTCTTTCCTTAAAGATTGTCGAAAAATAAGTACTTGAGTCGAAACTGATCGGTAAAATGGGACGCTCGGACTCAGGAAACTGACTTCAATTAGTTTCGGTTTAGAAATTACTACTTGCAAGCGCGAGATTATCGATGATCAAGGCAGAAGGTTTGACCCGCAAATATGGTGAGATTGTCGCTGTCGATGACGTGACTTTTCAGATTGAGCATGGTGAAATCGTCGGTCTTCTTGGCCACAACGGCGCCGGAAAGACGACGATTATGAAAATGATCACCGGATATGTGGAGCCCACCTCAGGCAAATTGAGCGTGGACGGTCTTGATATCAACCAGGATCGTTTCAAGATTCAGCAAAAAATTGGTTATCTGCCCGAAAACTGCCCTCTCTACCCGGATATGACGGTGACCGACTTCTTGCTATATGCAGCCAGTCTTAAAGGTCTGGAGGGTGATTCGGCAAAGGCTTCTATTGCCCAGGCAATCCACAGAACCAAGCTTACATCTGTCGCTACCCAGAGAATAAATACGTTGTCACGGGGGTATCGCCAGCGTCTCGGAGTTGCCCAGGCGATTCTTGGTGAGCCGAAGATTTATATTCTTGACGAGCCGACCAACGGGCTCGACCCTTCTCAAATCCAGGAAATGAGGGCTCTCATAAAGGAGCTATCTAAAAAAGCCACAGTGCTTGTTTCAACCCATATCCTTCAGGAGGTGGAAGCAACCTGTCACCGGGTGATCATCATCCGTGGAGGGCAGGTGGCGCTGGACTCTTCCATGAAAGACTTGAGCCGCTCCAGCATTCTGGAGTTGTGCCTGGAGAACAAGGAAGGAGAAGCGGTAGCCGAAGGCATTGAGTCGGTGAAGCTGATCAGTGAATCCGTCGAGGATGAAAAGCTTCATTGCACCCTTGAGGTGCTGGATGCCGACCGTCAGGACGAAGTGGCGGCTGAGCTTGCCAGCGCCATCATCGGCAAAGGATTGAAGCTATATTCGATGAAACCCCAGGTACGCGACCTGGAAGTGGTTTTCGGTGAGATTTCCCGTGGGAAGGTAGAGGATAGAAAATGAGCAGCGTCCGACAGATTGCCAAGAAGGAATTCTCCGGCTTCTTTTATTCTTTGACCGGACTTATATTCTTCGGCGCATTTTTAGTATCGACCCTTTTCATATTTTTCTGGGTGGAGACATTTTTCGCCCGCAACATAGCCGACGTCCGGCCCATGTTCGAGTGGTTCCCTATCCTTCTTATCTTCTTGGTTCCTGCACTGACCATGAAAATGTGGAGCGAGGAGAAGTCTTCTGGAACGCTGGAAATTCTTCTTACCTCCTCCATCAGCAATCTGAATTTGGTATTGGGTAAGTTCCTGGCCTGTCTTGGCCTTGTCTCCCTGGCTGTCGCCCTGACATTGCCTTTGCCGATAACGGTATCCATGCTCGGTCCACTGGATTGGGGCCCGGTAATCGGGGGGTACATTGCCACCATATTCCTTGCTGGAGCTTACAGCGCCATAGGTTTATATGTAAGCGCCAAGACCGCGAATCAGATAGTCAGTCTCATTTTTTCCGTGCTACTCTGCGGTGCTTTCTATTTTGTCGGCTCCGATGCGGTGACTGGAATTTTTGATAGCCAGGTCGGTGAAGTGCTCGGACTTATAGGTACGGGCTCACGATTTGAGAGCATCACCCGTGGTGTTGTCGATTTTAGAGATATTTATTACTACTTGAGCATCATTGGTGTTTTCCTCTCGCTCAATGTCCTCGCTCTGGAGAAGATGCGTTGGGCTAATAATCCGCGTAACAGCCGTCATGATGAGTGGTTGATGATTACAGCGCTCTTCGTCGCCAACTTTATTGTCGGCAATTTCTGGATTCAGAAAGTCAACTTTGCCCGGGTCGATATCACTTCCGGGCAGATCTATTCGATATCAGGCACAACCAGAGAATATTTGAAAAGATTGAAGGAACCTCTTTTGATCAGAGGCTACTTCAGCGCCAAGACCCATTCCCTTCTTGCGCCGCTAGTGCCCAGGTTGCGAGACCTCCTCAAGGAGTATGAGGTCGCCGGCCATGGAAGGGTGCGGGTGGAGTTTGTCGACCCCATCGGTGATCCTGAACTCGAAAAGGAAGCAAACGAGAAGTACGGAATCAAACCGAAACCATTTCAGTCAAGTGATAAGTACCAGGCATCCATTGCGAACTCTTACTTCGACATTCTGATCAAGTATGGTGACCAGTTCGAGACCCTCACCTTCTCAGATTTGATTGACGTAAAGGCTACCTCCAACGAAGGCGGTCTGGAGATAGATCTTCGTAACCCCGAATACGATATTACCGGAGCTATTAAGAAGGTTTTGTTGAGCTATCAGGGCTCGGGAAATATCTTTGCCAGTCTCGATAAGAACGTTAAGTTCGTCGGCTATATCTCCGGGGACGATGCTCTGCCCCAGCAGTTGGTAGCTCTTAAGAATGAGCTGATTAAAAGCCTGGCCGAGCTTAAGAAGAAGTCCGGGGACAAATTCTCCTTTGAACTGAGGGACCCTGCCAGCGGCGATGGTGGACTGGCCAAGACCATCGAGAAAGAGTATGGTTTTCGACCAATGGTGCTCAGCCTTCTCGATACTAAACGCTTCTGGTTCTACATGACGCTTAAGAATGACGACCAGGTAGTTCAGATCCCGCTGCCGGAAGACCTCTCAAAGGCTGGACTGGAGCGTTCGATAGAGTCAGGTCTGAAGAGATACTCAAAAGGCTTCTTGAAGACGATCGGACTGGTTTTTCCCCAGCCCAAACGACAGGCTCCCGGAATGCCCCCGGAAGGCAAGCACTTCAATATTTTGATTCAGAAGCTTGCCGAGCAGTATTCTATTAAGCCGCTCAATCTAGATGGTGGCATTCCCGAAGATGTGGACCTTCTCCTGCTTGTCGCACCCGAAAAACTGGATGAGAAGAAGGTCTTTGCCGTAGACCAGTTCTTGATGCAAGGTGGTTCGGTGGTGATAGCTTCGTCCCCTTACGACATCAACATGGACAAAGCTCTGAGCTGTCATAAGCTGGAGTCCGGTCTTTCTGAATGGCTCAAGCACCATGGAATAGAGCTGCAAAATTCTCTGGTTCTCGATAAACAAAATTCCACTTTCCCGATTCCGGTGCAGAGAAGTATCAACGGATTTGAGGTACAGGAGTTGAAGATGGCTCCCTATCCTTACTTTGTCGATGTTCGCGGTGAGAACATGGATCAATCGAGCGGTCTGGTGGCAGGCCTTCCCCAGGTTACGGTAACCTGGGCCTCACCGGTTAAGTCAGTCAAAGAGAAGGTCGGAGAGAGGAAAAGCATCGAGCTGATGAAGAGTTCCTCTCAGTCATGGTTGACCGAGAACTTACAGATACAGCCGGATTTCGCCAGACATGAAGTCGGCTTTGAGGTGCCTGGTCCTAAGTCCATGGGAGCGCACACCCTGGCACTTGCCCAGGAAGGGCAGTTTGAATCTTTCTTCAAGGGCAAGTCTAATCCTCTCAAGAGTGATAAGCCCGGATTGGACAGCCAGAAGGCTGACTTCGTCAATGTGATGGAGAAGTCGGTGGATTCGGCAAAAATTATCCTTTTTGCATCCAACACTTTCCTCTCGGATGAAATGTTGGAGCTGGCTTCTGCCGGTATGGGGACACGTTATTTAAATCCTGTGGAACTTGTCTTGAATTCCATAGATTGGTCGCTTGGGGATCGTGACCTTTTATCTATAAGAGGGCGGGCCCAGTTTTCGCGAACCCTTCGTAAGCTGGATGATGATGAACATATGTTCTGGGAGTATCTAAACTACGGGCTCGCCGCCTTCGGTCTGGGTCTGGTTTTCTTGCTCCGTCAGAACGCTAGAAAAGCAAGCATCGCAAGAAGTCGTGAGATTTTAGGAGATTCGGTGGCATGAACAAACTGACTCAAATTCTTATTGCCGTCTTGATCCTGCAAATTTGTCTTGCTGCCGTGACACGTACGGATTTATTCAGTGGCAATAAAGGAGGCGCTGATAGCTCCACTATATTGAAGGCGGACCTTTCTAAGGTGGACCTGATCAAAATAGAAGAAAAGGGTGCCGAAGCATTAAGCCTTAAAAAAGTTGATGCTGCCGACAAATGGATTTTGCCTGCGAAGATGAACTTCCCGGCGGCATCTTCCGCCGTAGAGGAGCTTAAGAAGAAGTTTGTAGCCATGAAAGGCGTCTGGCCTGTAGCCACTACCGGTGATGCCGCTAAGCGTTTTAAGGTCGACAAGGAAGAGTTTGAGAAAAAGCTTTCTTTTCTTTCCGGTGATAAACCGGTAGCTGAAATCTATATCGGCACTGCTCCCAGTTTCAGGAAGAGACATATTCGAGTCGAAGGCGAAAGCGACATTTATTCGGTGGATCTGAATCCCTATGACCTTTCTACCAAGTTGAGAGATTGGATCGATAAGAGCGCCTATACTCTCGATGCAGACGAAGTTTCAAAGTTGGTTACGCCCCAGTTCACGCTTTTAAGAAAGAACGGAAAGTGGGAATTGCAAGGAGTGAATGCCGATCAAGTTACTAATCAGATTAAGGCGAAAGAAACTTTCAACAACTTCTGCGGGATTGTCTTTCAAGAGATTCAAGGTGACAAGGATGATCCGGAATTCGGTCTTGCTCAGCCTGAGGTTAAGTACACAGTGGTCCTGAAAGACGGAAAGGAAGTGGAGTTTAAGCTCGGTCGCCGCACGGTAAATGACGGCTTTATTCTAAAAACCTCGGATAAACCTTACTACGTATCTGTTTCGAGCTATGTGATCGATAACATCAAAAAATCAAATCGAGACGAACTGATAGCAAGCAAGTCTGAGAAGAAAGAGACCGCAAAAGAAGCTAAAGTGGGCGAAAATTAGTATTCTCTGTGACAGGGTATAGGATAGATCACCGGGGTGAATATCCATGCAAAGTTACTTTGAAAAGAAGAATCAAACAGAGAAAGTTTCTTCCGAAACGACCTCAAATTTGCACAAATTCGGCACTGGCTTGCTCAAAGAACTTGCCGGTCGATTTGAGGGAGAGAATCTGATCTTCTCTCCTTGTAGCATCGCCTGCGCCATGGCTATTCTTTACGGCGGTTCGGAAGGGGACACACGCCTGGAGTTCGAGAAGGTTTTCGGATTTGATGGTTTGGATCAGGTAGGCCGGGAGTACCGGAAGTTGATTAATCACACTCTTTCCATCGGGGATTCCAAGTCGGTAAATCTGGCGAACGGCTTATGGATCGACAAATCTCTTGCCGATGGTCTCAGGGATGATTTTGTCAACCGGGCTGTGGAAGATTTTTCAACCTCTATCTATCCTTCCGATTTTAAGTCCCCCACCTTGCCTGATGAAGTAAATGCCTGGGTGGAGAATGTCACCCAGGGACGTATCAAGAATTTAGTAAACGATCTTGGTGGAACGAACTCTCTTGTGGCCAACGCGCTTTATTTTGCCGGCAAATGGAGTGCTTCCTTTAGTGCAAATGATACAGTGGATGACCTGTTCGATACCATAGTCGATGGCATTGTGCCCTGCCGTATGATGAATGCGGAAGGGTGGCGAGACTACGTTGAGACCGAGAATTCACAGATAGTCTTCCTCGGTTATTCTACCGGGTCCAATCCCACCTCCATGGCTATCTGCTTGCCAAAGAGCGACCGTACGCTTGCCGACAGTCTTGGTGATCTGGAGCAAATTCACGTCCACCGTGCGGCCGCTAAACAGAGTCGGTTGCATCTCCAAATGCCCAGGTTTAAAATCGGGTTCAAGATCAGCCTGAATGAGGCTTTGAATTCTCTTGGAATGGTCCAGGCCTTTGACGAGGATGCAGCGAAGTTTGATCTTTTCTGTCCGGGTTTTTTCATCGGCAAGGTGATTCATCAAGCTTCTCTTGAAGTTGACGAAGAGGGAAGTGTGGCTGCTGCCGCCACCGCGATAATGATGTTTGGCGGAGGCATGCCGCCTCATCTCAAGATAGAGCCCATTGTAATGCGAGTAGACAAGCCATTCCTTCTGGCTATTCTGGATAATTCTATTAGTTCCACCCTGTTTGCCGGGGCGGTGGTAAATCCCAGTAAAGACTGAGACCCTTGAGAGGAGCAAAAGACGATAGATATTTTGCTTCCCGTGAGGGACACCGAATTGTTTGTGGAGAGATTTGCCGGCCCTGTCGAAGATATGGGCAAGCCGACTCTGGTCATGATTCATGGTCTCACATCATCAATCGCTCTCAATGACAAGCTGCGATTTCCTGACTGGAGGGAGTTGGCCAGTGGCTACCCTCTGGTGCGCTATGACAGTCGCGGTCACGGAAAGTCTAAGCAAGAACACATTCCGGAGAATTATAACTGGGAAAATCTGGCGGAGGATTTGCTTTCGCTTTGTCAGGCTTTGAAGCTTGATGATATTGTCATTGGTGGTAGTTCTATGGGGGCTGCCACCTGTTTGCACGCTGTTGTGAAAGGTCTAAAGGTCAGGGGCCTGGTGCTTGTAATCCCACCTTCTCACGGGGAGGATCGCTCAAAGATTGGCAGAGTTTATAAAAAGTTTTCCGATATCCTTGAAGCTGAGGGTCAGAGAGCTTTGACCAGGCATTGGAGCAGGCTACCCCAGACTGAATTTCTTGCCCGCGAATATCCAGAAAGTCGCGATATATCTTATCGGGATTTTGAAGAGAACACGGATCGCCTGTCTATGGTAGCGGCCTTTAGAGGGGCTGCCCTGTGCCGATTTCCAAGAGTAGAAAAACTCAAGGGGATCTCTGTGCCGGTGCTTATCCTCTGTCGTGAAGATGATCCGACCCACCCGGTGGAATCGGCCAGGTATTTGGCCGAGGTGATAGGAGGGAGTAAACTTCATATTGCAACCAGTGCAGACGACGTCAGGCTGTGGCCTGAATTGGTGCGCTCGTTTCTGGATGAGTTGGAAATGAATCTAGATAGGAATCAATGTGTTGAACAGAAAGAGAGCTTCTAGAGCAACGGCTATGGTTCTAATTGCTATTCTCTTTGCCCTGGGGAATAGCGGAAGTTTGGTGTCGGCTCAGTCCTTATACAATGTTGAAGGCCAGGAGGTGACCAGGGATTATGTTGAGTCGATGAATTCGGTCAGCGACCTGCTCAATAGTGGAAGATACAGAGACGCCTTGCCCGTTGTTCAAGGACTGATTGATAAGTGCCCGAGAATGCCTTCGATGCACTGGAGTCTGGCTAAGATCTACTATAACCAGGGGCTTTATCAGAAGGCCTATATGGAAGCAAAAATGGCCACATCCCTGGGACCGGGTCAGGCCAATTTCTATATCACCCTGGGAAACGCTTCCTTAAAGACAGGTCGTAAGAAGGAGTCTATTGAGGCTCTGAAGACTTTTTTAAATCTTGCTCCCAATTCGGCCAACGCGGTTAGTGTAAGGGAGTTCATAAAGAATATTGAGTCTGAAGTTGTTGAAGATTCCAGAGAGAAGATAAAGTCCCCTCCCGGAACATATCTGGCGGAAGCCACTGTCAACGGTGTCACGCACTGGGCTCTTTCTGGCATGCCTATAAAGGTCTACGTGGACAAAGCCTCAGCTACTCCCGGTCGTTTAGAGGTGATCCGGCAGGCATTCGCATCCTGGCAGTCGAGGACCGGAGACTTGGTTCGGTTTAAGTTCGTAGAGACCGCAGTCGATTCGCAAATTGAGCTGCGCTTCAGCGATTTGAGAGAGGCGAAAGTGGAGACCATAGAAGGGGGCCACACTCGTTTTCGAGATGGAGTCAACGGCAGGTTAAAAGCCTGGATTACCATCTATAAGTCCGGTGAAGGCATGGTCCTTTCCGATTCGGAGATAAGGAGCATCGCCCTCCATGAGATTGGTCATGCTCTGGGCATTAACGGACATAGTACCGATGGCGGTGATATCATGTTCCTCTCTCTTGATAGAAGTCGCACCCGTCTATCACAGCGGGACGTCAATACAATGAAAGCTCTCTACGCTTTGAAGCCAGGTTTGCTTAGAAAGTAATCCTTACTTTGTGGGCATGGCCTCGGGCAGGGGCTCTCCTATGGAGCCGGAAGGAGGCTTGATTCCAAGATAGGCGGCGATGGTCGGAGCCACATCGTGGGGACCTACCCTTCTAACGACCCTGCTTTTATTGATGCCGGGGCCGGCAAAGAACACCGGGACAAATGAATCATAACTCCAGACAGTTCCGTGCATTCCGGGTTTGCCGTTCCATTCCCAGTGAACCAACATGTTGTATTGCTCTGCCACCAGATGGACATGGCCTGAGCGTTGGGGGTGGTAATTATTCAATATCCTGGCGTACATAGCCTGGTTCGCCGGCAATTCGCCTTCTTTGATGGCACTGGCTGTTGCGGCATAGGCGATGCCGGGAAACTTCATGGCAGCCTTCGCCACCACCTCTTCCACGTCCTCCAAATCAATGTCTTTCTCTTCGATAAGTTCTTCGTTCAAATAAATGTAAGGGTAGAGAAAACGTCTCACGAGCTTAGCGTCGGTTTTGAACTTCTTTTTCACCCTGTCGTTAATATGCGCCATTAATTTGTGGGAGTCTATGACCTTTGAGGGAAAGCCCATGGCCTGCATGTACTCCGCAATTTCGGCGACGCCATGATCGGCGGAGAGAACTATCAGGGTGTTTTTCAAGCCGACGGTTTTAGCCACATGATTGAACAGATCCTCTAGATTTTTGTCCACTCTCAACAAGGTGTCTTCCGACTCCAGGCTCTCTACTCCCCAGGTATGACCGACATAGTCGACTGAAGAGAAACTTATGGAGAGATAGTCCGTGGTATCACGTTGTCCCATTTTTCTATCGTCGATGAGATGTTTTGCGAAATCCAGAACCAGCTCGTCATTGACATAGCTGTGCAGCAGACCTTTGTAATAGTGTTTGGCTTTCTTGGCGTCAAAGCTTTTGGGCATCTGGCCGTTCAGATGTTTGTAGCCGCCTTCATAG
>JAUIJG010000588.1 GCA_030431355.1 bacterium | reverse complement strand
CAGAGTGAACTACATCCTGGCCGAAGTGGAACGCCATAAAAACAGGAAAGTCACCTCTGCCGAGCAAGCCGCGTTGATGTTTCGTGTAAACTCCACCACGGTACCCGGTATGTCCACCGCCTCGGTGGTGACCAGCTAAATTTCCAATATCTTTCAGGCACGCAAAGAGACCCGGCAAAGGGCTGATTTTACCTGGAAAATCTCTCCTATTCACTATTCAAGATGATAATCTAAAGAGCAACAAAGCAACTAAAGCAAATTGCCTATGTTATCAACACAGGTGATGCGGAGAACAAAATGACAGCCACGGAAACAACCAAGTATTACTTCAAAAAGGCTTCCACCGCTCTGGGAATTGAATCCCAGTTAGAAAAAGTTCTGATTACGCCCAGACGAGAGGTGAAAGTTGAATGCATCATCGAACTCGATAGTGGCGAGATGGCAACTTACACCGGCTTCAGGGTACAGCACGATTCGGCAAGAGGTCCTATGAAAGGCGGTCTTAGATATCACCCGGAAGTGGATCCTGATGAAGTGAACGCCTTAGCCTCATTGATGACCTGGAAGACCGCGGTGGTAAACATCCCCTATGGCGGCGCCAAGGGTGGTATCGCTTGTAACCCCTCCCAACTCTCGCACCAGGAACTACAAAAGATCACCCGGGCGTTCGTGGACGAAATCCATGACGTCATAGGTCCCCAGCTAGATATTCCTGCTCCGGACATGGGCTCCAATGCCCAGACCATGGCATGGATTGTGGACCAGTTTTCGAAGTATCATGGATGGACACCGGCAGTCGTGACCGGCAAACCGCTTGAACTTGGCGGTTCGGAAGGGAGAGAGGCAGCCACCGGCCAGGGTGTCTTTTACGCCATCGAGGCAATTATGAAAGATGAGAAAAGAGAGCTCTCATCCCTCAAATTCGCCATTCAAGGATTTGGTAACGTAGGCTCTTATGCGGCAAAATTCATCTCCGATGCTGGAGGAAAGATAGTTGCCGTTTCAGACGCCGGCGGTGCCATACATAAGAAAGATGGCATCGACATAGAGGCCTTGATGCTACACACCCAATCGACAGGCACTATATGTGGTTTCAGCGAAGCGGAAGGAATGAAACGTGACGACCTGCTCACCGTGGACTGTGATGTGCTTATCCCGGCAGCCCTCGGCGGAGTTTTGACTGCCGAGAACGCTAAAGATATCAAAGCAAAATATATCATTGAGGCAGCCAACGGTCCGACCACTCCGGAAGCCGATGAGTATTTCATCAAAAATGGTATCACCGTCCTCCCCGATATTTTCGTAAACGCCGGTGGTGTCGTAGTCAGCTACTTCGAATGGGTGCAAAACATCCAACAATTCCGCTGGAATCTGAACCGAGTCAACAATGAGCTGAAAACCATAATGATGGAAGCTTATAGAGAGATAGTCGAAACGGCGAAATCCACCAACTGCGACCTGAGAACCGCTGCATTTCAGCTTGCCATCTCAAGGGTTGCAAGAGCGACAGCCTTGAGAGGACTGGAGAACGAGAGTTTCTGCATGATCAGAAACTGATTCTAGAGACCGTACCTGCCGATTCAACCTTTTCCCATGACAAATTCAGAACCTACGCCGGAAGCAGAAGACAAGATCAACAAAGGCGACCCGGACCAAACAAAAATTGAGAGCGCAGAAGATCAGGTAGAGAACACCTCATTCGATTCTGATACCAAAGCCGATTCAAAAACCGATGATATCGAGGATTCATCCCTTTCACCCGATGATCCAAACTACGCCCAGGAACGTTGGCTCAAGGAGACTTACCAGGGCGACAATATTCCCCAGCTCACCGTCAGAGCTGTTCTCATGGGTGGCTTCATCGGCTCACTCATGTCGATCTCCAATCTCTACACCACCCTTAAACTCGGTTGGTCGTTTGGAGTCGCCATCACCGCCTGCGTACTCTCCTTTGTCATCTGGCGATTCATAAGACTCTTGAGCGGCAACAGCCTCTCCCAGATGAGTATTTTGGAAAACAACTGCATGCAGTCAACTGCTTCAGCAGCGGGGTACTCCACAGGAGCCACCATCGGAACTGCTTTTGCAGCGCTGCTTCTCATCAACAATGTCCACGTGGGCTGGCAGATAGTCTTACCCTGGACCCTGGTAACGGCAGCTCTGGGTGTATTCCTCGCAGTGCCCATGAAAAGACAGATGATAAACCGGGA
>JAUIJG010000587.1 GCA_030431355.1 bacterium | reverse complement strand
TCACCAACATTGCTAGAGTCGGCACCGCTCTGCTTGAGCATATCCGCGGCTTTCAGAAGCTTCTTGGTGACAGCGCCTTTAGGTGGATCTAATTCAACGCTAACAAAAAAATCTTCCTGATTCGGGCCATTCTTTATGGCGTTCAATCTCTCTTTCAGAGGTGTTTGAGTCCAGGGCTTCACAGAGGTATTTTGACCTGTTTCTGCTGTCGGCTCGGTTGCAGAGTCTGAATCTTCGGAATCACTTGAGTCTGAATGGTCATCATCTTTTGAAATGATTGATATATGGCTATCCCTGGCCTGGGATGGAATCTGGGTGAGTGTCGTGGTCATCGATTGTCTGGCCTTGTCCACGGACTTAGAGCTTTCTATGTATTGATCCAGGCTTTGCTTCATCGCGGCGATATGCTCCGGGGTGGTACCGCAGCAACCGCCTATCACTTTCGAGCCTGCTCGAATGTAGGGATCTACATAGGAAGCACAGTAATCCGGTGGGCTTATATATTTGAAATATCCCTCACTCATGCTTGGCTGACCGGCATTGGGAAGACTGGAAAAGCCCAGGATTCCTAGGTCTTTTCTGCGGGAGAGGGTGGAGGTCATCTTCAACAGCGCATCAAAGACCGGTCCCGGACCAGCACCGCAGTTGATACCGATCACTTCGGGAGCGAGATCTCCCAGGTTGTCGAAAAGCTTGGATACATCTTCGGGGGTGATACCAAAGAAAGTGTGACCCTCCGGTGAAAAACTGACCTGGGCGATGACGGGAAGATCTGATACTGAGCGAGCAGCCTTGATCGCCACGGTGAGCTCTTCTATGGATGACATGGTCTCTATGGTAAACAGGTCTACTCCGCCTGCCAGTAATCCATCCATCTGTTCTCGGAAAGCGTCGAAGATTTCATCCGTGCTGGTCTCGCCAATCGGGGGCATCAATTTGCCTGTCGGTCCGATCGAGCCGGCGATGAAGGCTGGAACCCCTGCAATCTCCCGGGCATTCCTTGCTACTTTTGCTGCCCAAACATTAATATTCCAGACCTCTTTGTCCAGACCGAAGTTGGCAAGTTTGTACTTGTTTCCGGAAAAGGAGTTGGTGGTTATCAGTTCAGCTCCCGCTGTCATGTAATCCACATGAATCTGCTGTACTAAATCTTTGTTTACCAGATTCAGGTGTTCGAAGCTTGCTTCCGGAGACGCTCCCCTGGAGTAGAGCAGGGTTCCCATGGCGCCGTCTGCCAGAATAGGTCTTTCTTTGATTGCCTTAATAAAGGGATTGGCGCTCTTTGAAGAATCAGGCTTTGACATGGCTATGGACTGGCTCCCAAACAATATTTATTGGCTTAAATACCCTGCCGGAGGCGACAGAATGGACGAATCAGAAGGATGCCAATTTTAACATGCTCTAATTATGGGACCGGTCTGGTCGTAACTCTTTCTTACAACTGCTTTTAAGTTATTTATATTACTTGATAAGATCAGCTGTCGTATTCAAATCAGGTTTAAACCAATCCGTGCCTACCGATCCGCAATATATCAGGAATTTTTCCATCATCGCCCATATCGATCACGGTAAGTCTACCCTGGCCGATAGGTTACTTGAATTCACTGGGACCATCAATCAGCGCTCCATGCAGGATCAGGTCCTGGATACCATGGATATAGAAAGGGAGCGCGGCATCACCATCAAAGCCCAGCCGGCCAGAATGGAATATAAAGCCAGGGATGGTCAGACCTATATCCTTAATCTGATCGATACTCCGGGACACGTGGACTTCGGCTATGAGGTCTCCCGCAGTCTTGAAGCTTGCGAAGGGGCTTTGCTGGTAGTGGATGCGACCCAGGGGGTGGAAGCCCAGACCCTGGCTAACGTCCATCTGGCGGTGGATAGCAACCTTGAGATCGTGCCGATCATAAACAAGATCGACCTGCCCAGCGCTGACGCAGAGCGTATTAAGCATGAGATCGAAGAGGTGATCGGCTGGCCCACCGACAATGCTGTTGAGACAAGCGCAAAGAACAATATCGGGATTGAAGATGTCCTGGAGGCGATAGTCAAAGAGGTTCCTCCTCCCAAGAACAATCATGACAAACCCTTGCGGGCTCTTGTTTTCGATAGTTTTTATGATAGCTATCGAGGCATCATCGTCTACTTTAGGGTTCTTGACGGCTTTATCAACTCCAGGGATCGGATTCGATTCATGGCTAACAAGAA
>JAUIJG010000149.1 GCA_030431355.1 bacterium | reverse complement strand
TCTCGGAGAGAAAATCACTCAACTTCCTCCTATCGAAATTCCTATCAAAGCAGGTGAGTCCGGCAAACTCTACGGAAAAGTTACCAACAAAGAGATTGCCTCCAAACTGGAAGAGCTCATCGAAGAAGCCATCGACAAGCGCGGCATCAAAACCCATGAAGATGTAAACGCTCTTGGCGACTACAAAGTATCAGTCAAACTGACCCCTAAAGTTCAGGTTGAGTGCGAAATCAAAGTTGTTGTCGAAGGAAATCTTGTAAAAGACAAGCCTCCGGAAGAGCCTAAAGACAAAACCGCTGAAGGCGGTAAAGAAAAGTCCAAAGGCAAGAAAGACGAGGAAGCCAAAGAGAAGGAAGAGAAATAGAGTCCTCTATCCTCTCCCGTCCAGGCAAATAAACCATATTCTGAGGGGAACGGCGATGCCGTTCCCTTCTTTTGTGGAATATAGAATTGAACGGACAATTAGAGGTGGATTCCATGGGAGATATTCCTGAATTCAAACCGGTGGAGATTCAACCGGTCACAGAAGGCGGCGACAAGAGTGACGCTCTGGTCAACCGCATAGAGATCAAATCTATCGCAGAAGAAGGCGAAAACCCATTGTCAGGGGTAAAAGACGCAATGCTGGAAAAGGGCATAATGCCCGCGCTCAGCCCTGAAGACCTCGGTGAAACTGTTGGTAAAGCAGCAGAGGCTCTGGCTGGCAATAAAATTAGTCTTCCAGGAGATCGCGGTCTATCTTCGGCATCCGCTATTTCAACTATACTGAAAGCCAGCGGAGCGGAAGGAATAGAACAGACGATGAATATCGCAGATATGCGAGAGCAAGCGCTTGCCGCAGGGTGGACAGAAACAGCTTACAAGGTAGGAGATCCGATAGAAAAAGGGTCTATCTACTTGACCAGTATGGATCCAAACCGAAGAAACGCCGGCATCGGCGGCTCTAACGACGTTATCTACTCTCACAGCATGAGACAACAAGCCCTGGTCGGATATCCGGCCGAAAATTGGAGCTCCAATTTCCGAACAAAATTGAGCCCTCCTGAAAAGCGTGAATAGCTAATTCACTTAGTTGCTAAATCAAAAGGCACCGTTTTTAATACCGGTGCCTTTGCTTTTTACTTTGTCATCAATGCTTCCTACAGAGTGAGTTAGCTCAATCGGGAAGCCTCACATCACCAAGCCTGGGATCATAGAATCTGGCTTGCTCCAGGTCCTGTTCGGCAAGAACTCTTTTACCCTGGCGGCAATAAACGTAGGCTCTACCGAGATAATAGGTCGGTCTGTTAGGACTCAACTGCAACGCGTCATTCAAGCAGATCAAGGCATTGTGCCAATCGCCCAATTGAATAAGCGCTTTTGCCTTCCTGAAATAGAGGCTGGAATCACTGGGATTGTTTCGGATTGCATCATGGTATTGACGAACCATCCGCTCAGGATCCCCTTTCAGGCTGAAGTATTGGGAATCTAGAAACACCACTTCATGCTTAGCAGCCGGAGTTTTGTTGATCAAAGGCGTTCTGGTGTTATCCTCATCCGGCTCGATAAGAGCTTTTGACTGTGACGACATCGGTTTGGCGGCTATCAGGTCGACACGGCTATCCGGTCCCAGACTGGACACAACAGAGGCTGGCACTGCCTGTGGTGCTTGAGGCGGCAGCGATACAATCAAGTCTTTTCCTGACCACTTGCCCTTCAAGACCGGTGTTTGCTTAGCCCCGGGGCGATCCTCGCGAACCTCATCACCAACTTTCGACTGGGTATATTGAAATGCTTCTTGTAGGGGTGTTTTGGGACCGTTGTGTCGCAAACCTTCAAGCAGACGTTTGGTGAATACACCGTTTTTATATCTCGTCGATTCCCAGGCTCTCTGGTCCGGCGCGCTGGAGCAGATGACCAACTGTCCCGATCCTTGAACAAGTTCGTTGACGTTAAAATTCGCCACCCGGGAAATCCCCTTGGAATTCGGATCCACGAAACCGCTATGGCAAGCATCCAGAACCAGTAGAACACGGTCTGTCAATACTCTACCTTGAATAGACTCAAGCAGCTTTTGCATCTCTATACCGGTGGCAAACAGATCGCTGGGATCGGAATCATAGGCCACCAGGTAGTTGCGCCCTCTGGCGTCCAGGGAAGAAGGACTGCCGTGGGTGGAGAAATAGAGAACCACAAGGTCATCGGGTTTGACCACCCGGGCCAGGAATTTGGACCCCAGCTCGGAGAGCACCCTTCTCTGGGTAGCCTTCTCGTTGAGCAAAATGCGGACATGGTCAGGATTAAAGTTTGCCTCCTTGACCAGATAGTTATAAAAATCCGTGGCATCCTTCGAAGAATATTGAAGATTGGGCACATCCGGATTCTGAAAATCCGTAATGCCGACAATCAGAGCCCACTTATCCCGTATCGGTCTTCTCGACTCGATAACTTCCGGAGCTTTCTTCTCGACCACTTCTTCCTTAACTTCCTTAATAGGAACCGTTGCGACCTGAACAGGTTCAGGCGCCTTATCTGATTTTTCTTCTACTTTAGCGGCTGGCTCGGATGCAATAGCCACGGACTCTTGAGGCTCATCGGTACTTGCGGCAATCTCTTCTGATTTACTCTCAGATCTCTTTTCGGATTTTTGCCCGGATTCTTGCCCAGATTCTTTCCCGGTCACTATCTTGGAATCGCTTTCAGGCTCTGTCGAAGCTTCGACCGGCTTGACAGCAACCACCTCTTTCTCGCTGACCTTTGCTGCGGACTCTTCCACGGCATCAGCCTTCTTAGACTCCGCCACCTCTACTGGAGCTTCACTGCCATCTTTCTTATCTGCTGCTTCCGAATTTTGCCCATCACCATTGTTTGTGACATCGACACTATCACCGGTATCATTGAGGGCGACTTCGGAGGCGCTTTCTTCTTTCTTGTCGGCGGGCAATTTCGCCTTAGAATCGGCTTGCTCTTTCAGGAGCCTCTCCAGCGCGGAGCCTGACTTCTCGGGTACTTCAGCTACTTGGGGAGAAGCAGCACCACTCTCCTCAATATCGACAGTCTCGCCTTTATCTTCAATCTGATTCGGTTTTACTTCAGTCTCAGATTTATGAACCGAAGAAGCAACTTCCTCGGCCCCGGCTTCTTCTTTGACCGATTGAGAATCGGACTTGCTCTTCTCTTCTAAAACCACCGGTTTGGTCGGTGCGGCAACAGCAACCACCTTGTTCTCAGGTTGCTTAGCCTCTTCCTTCGGAGAAAAAGTTTGAGTTGAGCCGGAGTTGGCGGCAGCTGAAGAGCTGGATTTACTTGCCAGGAACTCCATCATCAAAAGATTCTTGCGGGCAGTCTGATTACCAAGCTCAGCCGCTTTCTTGTACAAGTGGACAGACTCTTTGCGGTTGGCGATGGTGGCCACCCCATGCTCGTACATATATCCAAGATTTGCCAGGGCATAAGAATTGTTGGCGTCAGCCGAGCACCGATACCATATGTATGCTTGTTTTGGATCTTTGACCACGCCTGTGCCTTCGTCATACAAGAAAGCCAGGTTGTTCTGGGCACCCGAATGCCCTTTCTGGGATGCATAACGGAACTGTTCGAAAGCTTTCGCCGGGTTTCTCTCCACACCCTTGCCATAGAGGTACATGCAACCCAGTTCGAAAGCGGCCTCCGCACGACCTTCTGCGGCTTCTTTCATGACTTTGTTCCGCAGTGTCTCATCTGCTTCGATCTTGACCAATCTACCCCAATCAAATTGAGGACCGGCTTTGCGCCCTCCGCTATATGGAGCCACTTCGAAAGTATCTTTGACGTTGGCTTCCACAGTGCTGTAAGCCTTGCGAGCCTGGACCTGGGTTGGTCCGAAGACAACCGGCATTGAGAATGCCGCGCAAAGGGTAATTGATAGGGCTCTCTTCATATGGAGAATTGCCGTTGGTGAGAAATACATTCTCTCCACCTCTGTGACCGATAAGAATAATAGATAGATATATCCTAAGGCTGGTTCGGAGCCTAAGCAAGGGGTTGACAAGAGATTGTCGCTAAATCTTTTCTTAGATCTGTTATGAAAAGATCAACCCCACTGCATCTACCATCCCGGGGGCAGGAAAGATAATCTAGAGGTCAGAAAGAGTAAGAGGAGATCAGAAAAGCATGTTCGCTCGAACCGCACAGACCAGGCGACTTCCCAGAGCACTAAAATTTCTGTGCCTGGCAGCACCCGTTGCTCTATCTCTCCTTTTACCGGTCACCGGCGTTCAAGGAGAAGCTTTCGCCAGGACTCGAAGAAAAGTCAAAACCGTAAAGAAAATAGTAACGCCGCCCCCGGAGACCAACAGCAAAGTTGTGATAGCCCCGGAACTGTTGGCTGCCGACTCACTGATGAGAAAAGGACAGTTTTCCGATGCCGAGAGCCTCTACTACCAGGTGCTCAAGAATGATCCCCAGTCCATTCCGGCGGCGGTGGGCTACGGTCTTGCCCTGGCCCGACAGTTCAAACTGGAGGGAGCTAGAACTCAGTTTGAAAAGGTTCTGGATATGGACAGAGCAAACGCCATGGCCCACGCCGGACTGGCAATTGTTCTCTACAACAGCTTGCAATCTTCCGACCCGGCAGTCCAGGCCAACCGAGAAAAGATTCTCGAAAATGCCAAAGAAGAATGCAGGAAGGCCCTAGCCATAGATCAAAACATGCCGGAAGCACAATTCACCCTGGGCAACCTCCATCGTACCGCCGGCGATCAGCAAGAGGCTCTAAAAGCCTACCAGGCGGCTATCGAAATCGATCCAAACTACTCCGAAGCGCTGGCAGGCATCGGCCTGGTTGAACTGGGAGATAGTAAATTCGAAGAGGCTAAGAGCTCTTTTCAGAAAGCGATCGACGCCAACGCCAATAATTCAACAGCCCACTACGGTCTGGGTAAAACTCTCTACAAACTGGGCAACCTTGAATCAGCCCTGAAAGAGCTCAATACCTCCTTGAGCTTGCATACCGAGAGCGCCCCGGGTCACCTGACCAGGGGCTGGGTACATACCGGGCTTGGACACTTTGAAGAAGCCCTGGCGGACTTCAAAGAATCTCTGCGTATCAAGCCCGGCAACTCCGTGGCTTATTTAGGGATAGCCAAAGTAAAAGAGAATCAGGAAGAGCTAACCGCAGCCATTGAAGAGCTGGAAGAAGCTCAGAAATCGGCAACCAACAAAAACAGCCTGAAAGAAAGACAGGCGCTTCTCTACTTAAAACAGGGAAAGCTAGACGCAGCTCTTAGCCACTATGCCGATGTGATTCCTTCAAGTCAAAAACCTGGGAAAGCTGCTTCCGGAATGGCGATAGTCCTCTACTTGCGTGCCTTATCCGATCATGAAGGTCTCTTTCTCGCGTCGGAAGATTTTTCAAACGCCCGGAATCTGATACAAAAAACAGCCAGAGCAAAAGATGCTAATGCCCTGACCGAATACGCCGCCAGCATCGCCGACACCATATCCGGTGACACATCCAGGAAGATAACTGCTCCGAAAGAGAATCAAAAAAACAGCAGCTATTGGGAGGGCGTCGCCTACTGCCAGGCTTTGCTGTCCCAGGGTAAGTTCAAGGAATCGGAGAATTCTCTAAAAGCACTGATAGAGAAAACCCAGGATACAGACTCCCTGATGGAGATCGCCGACCTTGCTCTGGTCATAAGAGATCTAAAAAACGCGAAAGAAGCTTATGAAAAAGCAGGCAAGAGCAGTAACGCAGAAGCCTTTCAAGGAAGGATAGACCGGGGACAGAAGCTCATAAAAGAATCCCTTGAAATATCCCGAAAAGAGACTGAAAAAGCCACACAGCTCGCCAAAGAAAAAGAGATCGAGGAAGCCTTAAAAGCATACAGAGAAGCTCTTTTGAGGGATCCCCGTTCCCCAGAGACCAGACTTGGCCTGGCAGAAGCCCTGGAAAAACTACGACCTTATCAAGCCAGGACGCTCAAAGAAGCCGCATCCCATTACACGGCCTACATAGCCCTGAGCCCCGATCTTGAGAACAAAGAGGTCAAGGCAATTCAAAAGAAAGCCGACAAACTGGAAGCCAGAGCAGGAAAGCTCGCTCTAAAAGAGAAAGCCAAAAGCCGATCAGAGAAAAAATCCTCTAGCAAGAAGAAAAAGTAAAGTCTATATCCCAAGACTGAGCTGGGTGGTGCCTGTATCACTATCCGAGGAAGAGTTCTTGGCCGCTTTTTTTGTAGACTCAGGCTTGGGAGCGGATTTTTGACCGGTATCTATCAACTTGACCGGGTCGTCCTCGTCATCATCATCATCGTCGTCTTCTTCATCTTCATCGTCACTTTCTTCCCCGAAGACTTCACTGGTCACCGAACCATCCATATTCTTTTTCAAAATCTCGACTTTCTCTTCGGCTCCTTTGAGAAAGCTCTGACACTCCTTGGACAACTTCATGCCTTTTTCAAAAAGATCGAGTGCCTTTTCCAGCTTGACGTCTCCATCAAGCTCACTAACCACGGCTTCCAATTCAGTCAGGGTAGTTTCGAAATCTTTGGTTTTTGATTTAGACATTTGATATAGAACACTCCGCTAGATTTTAAATTACCACCAGTCTTTCCTGGACTCTTTTACTTCAACCAAGAGCTTGCCGCTCTCCAACAAAATTTCCAACTTTTCTCCGGGCTTAACCGAATCGAAATTTCGAACCAACTCACCCTCCGGGGTGCGTAAAATCGAAAAGCCGCGGGACATAACATTCTTGGGACCAAGATCCATAAGCCGCTTATCAGCCTCGGAATAGCGATGCTTGTAAGCACTCAATACGGTGCCGATAGATTGCGACAATCGCTCTTGCTTGTATAAAACGTCCCTTGCCAAACTCTTCAGTCGCTCTTCGTAGCGCATCAAAGAACGCTCCGGACTGAGCCGCTCCAGGCGATTCCAGGCATCATATAAACGACCGTCGATGATATCCAAAAGCTGATTATTCAAACCGGTCCATCTATCAAGAAGCTCCTGGTGCCCTTTCGCCACCAGCTCCGCCGCTGCCGTAGGAGTTGGCGCCCTCAAATCCGCCACCAGATCGCAAATAGTCACGTCGGTTTCATGGCCGACTCCACTAATAACAGGCACCCGGGCAGCTGCCACCGCCCTTGCCACCGGCTCCGTATTGAATGACCAGAGGTCTTCTATGGAACCTCCCCCCCTGGCAACAATCATCACATCAAGATCTTCAATCTCGTTGAGCAATTCAATCGCTTCGACAATTGTTTCCACACTACCTTCGCCCTGCACTTTCGCAGGGGAGATGATCAACTTGACCGAACTGTTTCTTCTTGTCAGCGTGTTGATGATGTCCTGGACTGCAGCACCGGCAGGGCTGGTAACCACACCTACCTTTTTGGGAAGCATAGGAATAGGGCGCTTTCGCTCCGGCGCCAGGAGACCCTCGCCTTCGAGTTGCTTTTTTAGTTGCTCAAAAGCCAGCTGCCATTCACCAATGCCCACCGGTTCCAGGCGGGTAGCGACCAGCTGATAAGCGCCCCTGGGAGGATAGACACTGAGTTTGCCCCGGGCGATTACCTGCAAACCGTCCTCTAATTTGAACTTTATATATTGATTGGCCCCTTTAAAACAAACACAGGGCAAAGTTGCGTTCTGGTCCTTAAGTGAGAAATACCAGTGACCGGAGGGATAAACCTTGGCGTTCGAAATTTCTCCCGCCACATAGACTTTGGAAAAAGTCCCCTCAAGCAAGTCTTTCACCTGACCCGTCAACTCGGAAACGGTTAAGACAGGACGTAATTGATTGTCGTATTCCTGAGGACTATACACGGATAAACGAATCCCCTCGGCATCTAAGGGCTTACTAAAGATAGTTGAAACGGATGACTGTTTATTGTATCTCCCCAGAATTTAATGTGCTTTCTTCAAAAATGTCCAAAGCATCTATTTCAAACTTTCTTTTTAAATATTTGATGTATATATTTTCGTATTGTCGTACATACTTCGCATATACAATCACCTTTAATCCCTGAGTATTTCAGGGTTTTACAAATTTTCAACCGGGAATGATGTCTCTGAGCGGCTCAGAAGATTTCATTTGACTTAGCCGTTTGCGATACCATATATTGGTATGGCATACGAAAGTTTGGCATTACGAAACCGACGCTACGCGAGGACCCCACAATGGACTGGACACTTTTTACTCCTTTCATGCTCGATACTTTTAAGGCTTGCAAAAGAGCCTATGGACTGGCACGTGAAAGGTTCAGCGACCGGTCCCGCCAGAGAAGCCTCGCCTCTCTTTGCAAACAGTTCGTTCGCCGCGGTGTCAGCGACATCAACAAAGGCAAGATCACCACTAATAATCAGCTTCAGATCTTCATCGGTCAAAATTGGCCTGTGGAGCGACTTGAGAACGCGGGCTTCAGCCAGGACCAGATAGCCAGGTCCTTCTTATATACATACAAAACTCTTCTCCACTACGTTAGATGCCCTTATATTCCGGATGGAGCCGAAGTGGTCGGTACCGGTCAGAGAATAAGAGCCCGGGTTCCCCAGGCTAAAGTTTATATAGAAGATACCTTCGATATGATTCTCTGGTATCCGGATAGAGGACACCTGGAAATAGTGGATTTTCGACTAAAACTCCCCCAGGAAATTCTCAACACCAGCCCCCTGCCATCCAGTCTTGCCAGACAGTTCCTGGCTTACAGATTGCGCAGTCGTTTTCCATTCCGCACTTTGTCCAACACCACATGCAAGATAACCCCCAAAGGAATACACGTAAAAGAGATCGACCTAAACGAAGAAGTCTTCAACAACCATTGGGATGACGTGGTTAGAGATCTTAGTGAAATGAAAAAGCCCGGTGCCAATGAAGCACACGCCCCGGGAGAGACCTGCCATTTTTGTGATGCCCTCAAACCTGAGAATACGGAAGAGGATGCTGCAAATCTGTCCATGAGCGCATAAGCAGGCAGCCTGGACCGACAAAAGTTAGACAGTGGTTTCCGGTTTGGTTATAATCTGCCATCACCGCAGGAGAGCAGTGCCTGCAAAACTAGGGGATGGAAGAAACACCCAATCGGCTACCATGAAAACAAAAGAAAACCAAAACAACATAGAGTCTCTCAATCTTGATCTTGAGCATGAGCTATCCTCAATCATTCGTTATCTACACCACTCTTTCCTGGTCAGAGGTCCTGTAAGAGGATCACTTAATGCGATGTTCAAAGCCAAGGCGAAAAGCTCCATGCAGCACGCCATAATCCTGGGCGAAAAGATAACTGCCCTGGGCGGACATCCTTCAGTGAAAATGCAAAAGATTTTTGAATGCAACGGTGAGCCGAGCACCCGAGACATGCTCGAAAAAAACTTAGCCGCTGAACTAAAACAGCTTGAGCTTTATATAGGACAGCATTCGACTTTTAAGAACGACAACCACCTGAGGCAGCTTATAGAACAGCTCATAATGGATGAAGTCGCGCATATAGAAGAGCTGGAAATGTACTTGAGATAAACCAGGGAGAGTATTGATGGCAGGTCTGAAAGCAGAGGAAACCAAAACCGAAAAGTTAACGGCAGATATGCTGATCTGCCCCATTAAAGAACTGGTTACAGCTCACTCTGATCAACCCTTACGCAAAGACGCCCTCAAAGAAGTAACAAGAATAGAGAATGCCGCACTGGCTATTAAAGACGGAAAAATTGTCAAAGTAGGCAAAATGACAGACGTCCTCGAGTCCGTGGATCTCAAAGAGGACGGGCTCAAACTAGATGCCGGCGACAAACTGGTCACCCCCGGCTTTGTGGACCCACATACGCACCTTGTATTTGGTGGCAACCGAGCCGGTGAATTCGCAATGCGCTGCCAGGGCAAAAGCTACGCAGAGATAGCTAACGCCGGGGGCGGAATCGTGGCAAGCATGAGAGGCACGAGAGAAGCAAGCAAAGACGACCTGGTCGATTCCGGACTATTACGACTGGAAAGGATGCTCGCCCACGGCACAACCACAGCGGAAGTCAAAACAGGATACGGACTAGATCTTGACAGCGAGATCAGAATGCTGGAAGCAATTTTCGAGTTGGACGAACGGCAGCCGATCGATCTGATACCAACATTTTTGCCGGCTCACGCAGTCCCTCCAGGCCAAAAAAGAGAGGACTACGTAGAAGAAGTTATAGAAAAGATTTTGCCAGCATCTATAACAAGCCTGAAAAAATTTGATAGAGCCGCCAGCTCGATCTATGTCGATGTTTTCTGTGACAAAGGCTACTTCACCCTGGAAGACACCAGACGAATCTTCGAAAAGGCAGTTAGTCTGGGCATGAAATTGAGAGTCCACTCCGATGAATTCGAAAGCCTCGGTGCCACCAAACTCGCAGTCGAAATGGGAGCAGCAAGTGCGGATCATCTACTCACCATATGTGATGAAGACATGGATCTACTTTCCGGTTCCAGCACCATTGCCGTGCTCCTCCCTGGAACATCATTCTTCTTAAACCTGAGCGAACACGCACCGGCAAGAACAATGATAGACAAAGGGGTAGCAATCGCGGTCGGTAGCGACTATAACCCTGGCTCCTGCCATATATTCTCCATGCCTATGATTATGGGTCTTGCCTGTTTGCACCTCGGGCTCTCTTGCGAAGAAGCTCTAAATGCCACCACCGTCAACAGTGCCTTCGCCATTGGAGAGGGTAAAACTATCGGTCAGCTAACCCCTGGTTATCAGGCGGATATAGTTCTATGGGACTTAGGACGCCTGGAAGAGATCCCCTACAACATGGGCTGGAATCCAGTTTCGACTACCATAAAAAACGGCGTGGTAGCACATCAACGATAAGTGATAATAAATTGATCGATTGACACTTGTTTTATTGACACCTTTAGATATAATTCTATGGACGCCACCACTTTCGGGGGCCAACCGCAAACATACTAACGAGCACAAGCACTATCGCCGGTGCTTACTCCAAGTTTTCACATATTCCGACAATTTAATCGAGGTGCCTGTTTAATGGCTGAAGCTGAGCGCATTCCAGATAACACTCCGGACAACTCCCTTGAGATGGAAGGATTTGATCAATTCTTCTCCGACAATTTTTCATCAGAAGAGACAACCATCACCATATCCGGTGAAGCAACAAACAATAAACAACTCGAACAGCTGATCGACCGGCTCTCCGAACTCATTACTTTGAGCGTGGACCAACGAATGGAGACCAGCAAACTGAGTCAGCAACTATCAGAGAACCAGAGACAGCTCATCGCCACCCAGCAAATTTTGATCAAGCTGATGGAGAAGTCTTTAGAGCTCACAAGACATGTGACCACTCTGGAAGACCGCTTGACCGGAGTATACGAATTGCCCCGGATCGTTGAGAGCCTGAGAGAGAGAGTTGCTCAACTGGAAGGCGTTGAACTCAGATAACCGAGACTTTCCTTAAGCGATATTTATAAAGCGGCATTCCAAGCCATTCTTAGCACCTGGTTATCAAGGAGAATGAGCAGAAATAAATGTCACAACCCCTGGCTCTACGTATATCTACCATTTACACTTTAATCATTAGGTATACCATGAGATCGAAACTCAATATCTAAGAGTTTCAGATACGAGGTTGACGATGAGCGAATTTTCCGGCGGAATGCATGACGGAAGCGGCTTCGAAAGCGGCATGATGGACGGTAGCGGCGCTGACGCCGGTGCCTTCGGAGCCGGTGGACCATCCACCACCGCAGCCTGGAACCCCGGTATCAAAGGCGTCAAATTCTCCGACATGCTTCAGGGAATCAACGTCACCCCCAACTTTATGCTAGCCATGCTATTCCTCGGATTCACAGCATGGCTTTTTGTTATTTATTGGATTCGCCACAATGAGCCCCTGGCAAACAAAGTACTCGGTTCGCCCGAAGCAGGCGCTCCCCTGGCC
>JAUIJG010000586.1 GCA_030431355.1 bacterium | reverse complement strand
TGTACATATCCATAAAAGAGAACGGACCCCAGCATATTTCAGTGGCTATGGACCTGGAGAACATAGGCACCTTGCTGTATAAGATGCATCGCACCGACTCAGCTCAAGCCATGATGGAGAGAGCGGCTCGTATTAAGAAAGCCTTCGAATAGAGACAAAAGAGGGCGACACCATAGGTAGTGCAACCCTCCTTACAAAATCACCAGAAAGCTGTGAAGTTAAAACTTGAGAGCTTAAGAGATCAAGCTTCTCAACATCCAGGCATTCTTCTCGTGAATCTGCATTCTCTGGGTCAAAAGATCAGCGGTGGGTTCATCGTTTGCTTCTTCCACCACGGCGAAGATGGAGCGAGCTGTTCTCACAACCGCTTCCTGGCCTTCCATGAGATCTTTTATCATCTCCTGGGCATCCGGTTCGCCTTCCGCTTCAAAAATCGAGGTCAACTTGGTGAACTCTTTGTAGCTGCCCGGCGCTCTAAATCCGAGAGCTCTGATGCGCTCAGCAATCTCATCTACTGCTGTGGCAAGTTCGAGATAGTGCTGCTCAAAGAGCTGATGCAGGGTAGTGAACATAGGTCCGGTGACATTCCAGTGATAATTGTGCGTTTTCAAGTAAAGGGTATAGCTGTCAGCAAGCAACCTTGACAATCCCTCAGCAATCTTCTGCCTTTGCTTCTCTTCGATTCCGATATTTACCGACACGGTCTTTGTAGCCATAACTAACTCCTCTTCCCTCTCAATTACTCTGGGATTTATAGCAGATTTTCCCGGATCCTTGCCTGAGAAGCGGTTGCAAATAGGCTTCTGTCCCAGGCTATGAATATGGGCTATATGAATAGACAGGCAAATGTTTCAGGGCAACCGCCCATCTGAGCACCACTATTGATACCAACATCGCAAACCAATCCAATCCAAACCAGTCCGATACAGTCCAGTCCCTGCCAATGCGAACAGTGTAAAATATAGTCGATCTTTAGAAGGGACTTTCATCATGCTCATTCCTCTTAACCACCCGCCCTTGAAGGGAAAAATGTAAATGTTCGAACCCCTGGATTGATCAAAGGTCCGGGAATAGTTCTAAATGACGAAGAGGTAAAAAAGGAGAAGGGCAATATCTACCGGGTAAGAAATTTGTCCGGTGAAGAGGTGGACTGGGGGCCGCAGGAGCATTTCTCAACGCGCGCATATTCAGAAGCGAGCTTGCCACTCCGATTAAATACGTCGCCACCTTCTCTGTAGGCTTCGCCGCCTGGTGCATCTACTTTGTAATCGCTATTCTCCTGAGTCTCCTTCTGGGCAGATAGATAACCTTTCTTTGGGCAAATATATAAATAGACTACTCACGTCACTTTTCACTTTCGACCTGTGACAAAAACGAGGTTAGACTATGCAATCAAAAAAGTATTGGAGCAAAGCAGCCATCTTGCTAAGTAGCGTGTCCTGCTTTCTTTTTCTATTTTCCTTATCAACCACTCAATGCCAGGCAAAAGGCCAAGTACGCTGGTTCAACTCCCTGGGGTCGGGTCTGGCCTATGCCAAAAAGGCCAAAAAGTGGGTCTTCGTCGATATCGGCGCAGAGTGGTGAGGAGCCTGCGTGCGGCTGGATGAGAATGTTCTCTCCACCGCTAAGGTACAGGAGTTCCTGTCCAAGAACTTTGTCAATGTGAAACTGCATGCTGACAACGCATCCTCAAAAGCACTGCTCAAGCATTACAACGCCAGAGGTGTTCCCTGCCTGATGGTATTCAGCCCGTCAGGAAGGCTCAAATCCATGAGCGTCGGTGCTCCCAGCACAAGTGATGGATTCATCCGCAAGGTATCAAAAATGGTTAGAGGTAACTGATTTGAGAATTGAAGACAGAGAGGAAGAATGTGAAAGTAGTGCCTAAAGAAAATAGCTAGAACTCTTCATTCTCAAAAAAATTGTCCTCAAATCTTCCATAGAGCCCGTCCATTTGAATTGATTTAGCCCGGCTCAACATAAGCCGGGCTTCTTCTTCATCAACCTTTCTTAAGAACTGTCCATACTCTTTCATGACCAGGCTCACCCCCAGCTTCTTGTCCATACGCTGGAGCATTAGTGCCTGTTCAAAGCACTGGTTGGCCACCTCGAACTCTCTTCCTTTTACGTGGCGACGGGCCGCCACCAACAACTCTTTGACCCGCTCGCTTAATAACACCCTTGGTAGTATCACAAGATCTACAAAAAGGAGAC
>JAUIJG010000148.1 GCA_030431355.1 bacterium | reverse complement strand
CTTTCCATGGAAGACCTGGTGGTTACCGATATGGAAGGCAATCCATTGCCGAAATCAAAAGGAGGAAATCCTCAAGAAGCTGGACCGGAAGCCCGTCCCTCCACGGAGTTAAAAATGCATCTGGTCGTATACAACAAAAGACCGGACGCCAGAGCCGTGGTGCACGCCCATCCCACTACTGCCGTTGCCTTTACCGTTGCAGGACTTTCCCTGGATCAGTGCGTTTTACCCGAAGTCGTCTGTACTCTGGGAAGCATTCCGACAGCACCATATGCAACACCAAGCACTGATGAAATACCAGATTCCATCGCTGATATTGTGGAAGATCATGATGCCCTCGTTCTCGATCACCACGGCGCCCTCACCATCGGCAAGGATATATGGGACGCTTATTACAAATTAGAAACAGTGGAGCATTATGCCCAGACCTTGATGGCGGCAGAGATACTGGGCGGAGCCAGGCGCCTCAAATCATCCCAGGTGGAAAAGTTGCTTGCTATTTGCTCGGTATACGGGTTAAAAAAACCTGCGAACGAAAAGAAACTACTCAGCTCCCGGTGCAGTGACCCGGACTGATGTAAGAGCAAAATTTCTGTCTTCAAATTATCCGGAGAACTTGAGAGTGTCAGAAGAGCTACATCCAACGGAAACAATCACCACCATCTATATCATTCGCCATGGTCATACGGAGCCTACAGAGAATGGCAAACTCTACAACGACCCGGATGTCGAACTGACGGAAAGAGGAAAAGAACAGGCGAAAGCCTTAGGAGAATGGCTGGCAAAAGAGAAGCCGGACATCCTTCTATCAAGCACAGCCAGAAGAGTTGTCTCCACTGCCAGTTTGATAGCTGAAAAGCTCGGAATCAAAAACATTCCCCAGAAAGGGCTTGATGAATGGTCCGTTGGCGAATGGGAAGGTAGGACCTATCTGGAGGTCAAAAAGGAAGACCCGGAAGATTACAAATCCTGGGCTTCGGACCCGATCAAAAACGCCCCGCCCGGGGGTGAATCCATAGAAGACTTGCACCATCGAGTCCGGGGTCGCATAAAAGAATTGGTGGCAGAGCATAAAGGCAAGACCATTGCCCTGGTCACCCATGCCGGAGTTACCCGGTCAATTCTTGTGGAATCGCTGGAGATGCCTGTAAGAAACTTCTGGCGCCTCAATATTTCCACAGGCTCAGTCAGCAAAATTGACGTGAGCGACAGCTTCACCACCGTGCAATACACCAATTTCAAACCTTAGCTGGAAATCAAAATCTAGAAATCAAATTTTTCCGGGTCAATACCCAGAGAGAAAGCCATATCAAGATCCCCACGGTGGAGACTCTCGGGCTCCAGATGTTCGTAGGATTTGCTGCGCAAATAATAGGAAAGCCCACATTTGCCTTTGTAAGCCAGGGCGAAAGTGGCGAAATTTACCGCTTTGCGATAGCGCCCGAGATCGAAACTCTCTTTAGCCTGGCAAAGATTAGCCGCCCAGCGATAATCTCTATAAGAGAAATAGACCGCGATCCAGAGAAGTCCGTACAAAAGTGCCGCTATCCAGAGATATGGAGCTATGAACTTGAACAGGAATGAGACAAAAGGCAATCCGCTTATCTGAACGGCGCCCCAGCCTATGAGCAAGACCGCACCGACCAGCACGGAGACCAAAATAAGAGTACGAACCAGTTTGAAAGCAACATTGCCGGCGCCTGGATACAAAGTCAAAGCCCTCAAATTTCCAATATCTCTATTCTAGAGAATAACTCAAGGTTTTGCTGTCCGAAAAGATAAAATCACAGAGCAATCGGCAAAAGCTCTTATTCCTTGGGCTCAGGCTTGCTCTCGCCGCTCTTCTTGATCAAAGTCACCAGTTTCTGCTTCTGCTGGGGGCTCAAAATACTGCGAATCTTGAGCATCAACTTGACTCTCTCAGAGGCTGTGTTCGAGGTAACCTTGTTGATCTCATCTTGTTTACTGAGAACTTCATCCTCCACCGGGTCCGGTTGAAGTTGCAGTGTGCGCATATCCTTGACTAGATTGATCAGAACCTTGATTCTCACTCGCTGAGCGCTCTCAAACTCTTTGACCAGTTTCCGAATTTCGCCTTCCTGCTCCGAATCTATACCGGCCAGCTTGTAGATATAGATAGGGTCAGCCTGGGGCGGGCTTTGAGCGGAGCCGCCTTGAGATGCCTGCTGGGCGTATGCGGCAGGGGTGGCAAAGAGGGTGGCGACAAGCAGATAACTTAGAAATTTCATCAAAGGAAGCTCCCGATAAGCGGCTAATTTACTATAACCAATTCTTCGCGCCAATGTCAGCTAATGACAAAAGGGAGAATTTGAAAACTCTTAAATACTTTGAAATTGAATCTGGGTATAGGTAAGAACAGGAAGACTTTCGAAAATCGGTTGCGGATATACGCCAGATGAAAACCATCACATACAGTATCATCGATCTGGACGTCAAAGACGAGGGATACATAGACCAGGCTGCTCATATTCTCTACACAAGCTTTCAATACAACTGGCCAGAAGCATATCCGGACGACAAATCGGCACGCCTGGAGGTGCTGGAATGCATCTGCGGCGATAGATTCTCCCGGGTTGCCGTGGATGATAACGACCAGGTTATAGGCTGGATTGGAGCGATAAAACTCTACGGCGGCAAAGTTTATGAGATTCATCCTCTATGCGTTCGCGCCGACCGAAGACAATCCGGCATAGGTTTGAGCCTGGTGATGGACTTGGAGCAACAGGTTCATAAGCGTGGCGGTCTTACTCTCTATCTGGGTACCGATGATGAAAGCGAGCAGACCAGCCTTTCTTCGGTGGATCTTTATGAGCACACCTGGGACAAGATAAAGTCTATAAAAAACCACAACAATCACCCCTACAGCTTCTGGCAAAAAATGGGTTTCAAAATAGTGGGAGTGATACCGGATGCCAATGGACCAGGCAAACCGGACATAATGATGGCTAAACCGGTGAAGGCGAGAAGGTAAACCTTTGTTCTTGTAAGCCGTTCAAATTATGAGAAAACAGAATACAATAACCTTTGTACGGTGTATGGCAAACCCAGGGGAAGACTTTGAGCCCAGGCAGAATAGACGCAAATCGAAGGGAAAGAAAAAAGCTTCCCGGCAATTGCCTTAGAGCCTCATGCAGACTCTTTCTAACCTTTGTTGTTCTGGTCTCTTTTAGCGGTCTCACTCTCTCCTGGGAAGAAGCCCAGGCAAGATCCAGAAAGCTCCAGACCATGACACCGGAGAAGTTTTCAGCCTTCGTTCTGGAAATCGGCGAGAAAGAATTTCCGGAGCTTAAGCTCCGAGGCACAGATTCTCCATTTACCTTGAAGTGGAAAGAGGACGGACAAATTTCCCTGGACAATTTGTATAAGCACGTTAAAGGAATCCATGTCCGGGAAAGAGCCACAGAAGAAGTTCGTAACTTTCTCCAGGCCATGAAAGTCTTTCCGCCCATCGATCAAGAGTTGAAAACATGGGAGGACGCAAAGGTAAGGATACGACCCCAGATTTTTCCAAGAGCCTATTTAGATCAGAAAGAGTTTGCCCAGAAGATGGTTTTTAAGCCCCTGGCATTTTCCAATCAACTGATGGAAGGTTATGTTGTGGACTCGAAGCGAGCTTTTCGCTACGTGATGAAATCAGACCTGAAAAAATGGAATGTAAGCCAGGAAATCATAAAAGATACAGCCTATGAAAATCTTGTGCAGGCATCCACAGGCACGAAGCTTGAGGCGATAAGAGCGCGAGGAAGTAAGACCCAGGGCAGATACCTCACCATCGACATCAATGACGGATACGCAGCTGCCCGCCTGCTACTACCAGCGGTGCGGAACAAAATAGAATCGCAACTGGGCAAGCCTTGTTTTGTGGCCATTCCTAATAGAGATTACCTGATTGCCTGGTCCTACGACTCCGACACCGACCAGCTCAAGCAATTCGAGAACAAAGTGGTGAGGAAATTCCATTTCAAAGATCATCCTCTCTCACCAGAAATCTACGCCATCGTAAATTCAATGGTGGAGAAAAAAGATTCGGTTGAGACAAATCAGGATAACGCTCAGGCGCCGGAAAAAGCATCGAAAAAATAGCGCCGTTGTCTGGCATTTTCAATCAATCGAAACTATTCTCTTAATCTATTCCAAAATGAATAAAAGGAGCCCAGGCGTGCAGAGGCAACCCGCTTTCAATCGCTTCTCTCTGTACTTTTTGAAGCGCCGAGGCTATCGAAGCTTTTCCGGAAGACTGCCAGTGGTCGTGGAAACTCTTCATCAGATCGGAAGTAGAACGGTCGGCCACCTCCCAGAGAGTAAGTATCAGGTTGGGCATCCCCGCATAGATAAGAGCGCGAGCCAGACCAAGAACTTCACCACCGGCGGTTACTTTGTTGACTCCGGTCTGGCAGGCAGAGAGGACAAGCAGTCGTCCACAATAAGTCTTAAGAGAGCGCCTCTCCAGGATAGAAGCGGCGGTTAGTATCGTACCATCGGAGAGTACAAGCCCTGAAGCCATCGGCTCCACATCATTGAAAACCGCGTGACCGGCAAAATGAACGACCGGGTATTCGCTGAAAAGATCGGGGAAGACTTCCTTCACTTCTTCATTGGTCAGGAGCTTTGCTTCTTTGACCTGACTCTTATCTTCGCTCAACTTGAAGATTGAGTTTGCTTCCTCCAAGGTATAGCTCAAGTCATCCAATCCGGCAGATGATCGCAATGTCGAACTTAAGACCAATCCGTTCTGGCGCGTAGCGGAGTAATCGCTAATGGCGGAGATCAAATACTTGTCTCCGGATGTAATAGACATACCCTGAGTGGTGCCCGATAGTACCGGAATCAGGGTCAGTGACGGTAGATAGCTGAGGGTAACCTTCTCGCAAAGATATGCCTCACCATCGTGTAGCGCGGCAAAAGGAAGGTGAAACAAATTGCCGTGGGGAACGATGATAAGTCGGTCTAGAGCTTCTGGAATAGAGTTCATTACTTCGCCCAATAAAGCCTCGTAAATTCTCTTACAGAGACTCTTGGGCACTTCCCAACCTTCTGTGGATGCCATCTCCAGAAAAGTCTCCAGATCCACCTCCAGCAACTCCCTCTTCTCAGGGTCACTGATAATACTAACAACAGGCTCATCAAGCCCGGACCAGACTGCCATGGTCATAAGGTAGTCGCCTGTCGAATAGAACTCTATCAAACAAGTACTTTCATCCAGAACTTCGGAATTGCCCTCATCATCAGTTTTCCATAATGCCTGAATAGATTCATAATCGAGGGTCTGGGCAGAGACAAGAGATGCATAATTAGGATGGCTGCGTTTCAACTGGTTTACGGTGTCACGCCATTCGGAATAAACCTGTTTGGTATCTTCACCGCTTATGGTGGCGCCACGAGAGGTAGAATCGAGACCGGTCGGACCCTGCCAGATAACCCTCTCCAGATGATCAATCTGCGCTCTCAACTCTTTCTCTTTGTCAATCAACTTGCGAAGGGCGTCATCCCCTTCATCGGCAAGTAGGCTCAAATCGATGGGTGAATTACTCAAAAGGTCCAACAAGGCTCTCGACTTGGCTCGACCGATAAATTCCAGGGCTTCCACCCGCTTGCCCATGGAAAGGCATATATCCACCACATCTTTGTAGAGATCCTCACCTCTATTGGCGAAACTTGTTTTCAGGTCGTCAGCGCATATGGTGGCACGTTGTTCATCAAAGATCTCAACCGCCTGGCCTAAATAGTCGAAAGCGGGCTGTAACTGACCGAGCCTCTGATACACCCGGCCAAGGCTGGTGAGATAGATTCTCTGACCGAGACGATCTTCCATCTCCTTACTAATCTCAAGAGCTTCTTCATATTTGGCTCTTGCCTCTTCCAGCTTTCCTGACGCGACAAGACAGTCTCCGATGCTATCAAGATGCGCCGCTCTGGAATGAACGTCCTCAAGCCTGGCTGCTATCCGCTCGGCTTCTTCCAGCTTGCTAAGCGCCTCTTCCAGCCGCCCAAGCTTCACAAGGGTTGTTCCGATATTTCCGAGCCAGGCACCACGCCTTCTCTCATCCGATGAACTCTCCGCCAGAACAAGCGCCTTCTCATAGCACTTTAGTGCTCGCTCATAAGACTCGGTCTCAAACAGGACATTGCCTTCTGACCCCAGACAGACCGACATGGAAGAGAGGTCGCCCTCCAGCTCTGCTTCTAAGTACGCGGTCCGGTAAGAGTTGATGGCATCCTCAAATTTACCCAGCTCTGCCATACAAAGCCCCAGACTCCCGAGAATAGCGGCCCTGTTATCCGGCTCCTCCACGGTATCAAGTAAGTGCCTGTAGCAGGCAAGAGCCTGCTCTGACCAGCCGCGGTCTAAATAAAGGCGGCCTAAATTGCTGAGGGCAAGCTCCTGGGATTCAGGATCTTTCAGTAAATTTCCAAGGTCAAAGGCATCTAGAAATTGTTCAATAGCTTTCGGTGTGCTGCCGCTATCACGATAGATTTCAGCAAGCACCAATTTGGCATTCAGCAACAGTGCAGCGTTGTCCGAAGCGATGGCAAGTTCCATGGCTTCCTGAAGATCCTGGTGCAGGTTTTCTACCCGCTCCCCGAATTCAAACTTTGCCAGGGCTCTATAGGTCAGAAAGAGCGCAAGCTGAGAACTCTCACCAAGTCCCCTGGCCTCTTCGATGACCTGGTCGTATTCTTGAATAGCTTTATCATATTTCTCTTCCTGGAAATATTTAAAAGCAACCTCGCCACGTTCTTGCATGGCGTCGCTCCGGCTATTCTTCTCATTGTCTCTGGACTGATTATCCATGACAGTCTTCTTTCCGTATCGGATCTCCGGGTCTTCTTCCTGGACGAATGATACGCCAGTTGACCGCTATTGTCTGTATTTATCCAAGTATCGGACTTTTTAGACAGTTTACGATCATTTGCCTGCCAGGTGAAAGATTTGAGATCCGCAGAAGACCTATTGAGCCGCTAGAGACCTTTGTAGCGCGCGCCGCCGCTTCCGTATGGACCGTAAGTAGCCACACGAGCCTGGGCTTTATGAATCACTGGTGCGTGAGAGACAGAATGACTTTTCGATGTAGCGACCTTATGGCTCTTCGGTGCGTGATGGGGCTTACCATGGGTAATGTTCGAATGGTAATGCGACCCGGAATGGCTAGAAGCATAGCCATGGGAAAAGTTGGTGGCCGACTTAGAATAAGAGGTAAAACCACCGGTCTTCATCGTCTTAGCGTAGCTCTGGAAGCCGGAATGCTGAAGATTGCTCGGTCTGGCGGCAAAAGCGCCGGGATAATTTCTAATCATGCTCTTCCTGTTTCTCGCCTTGGAAAGAAAGTTCTTCATGGCTGGCTCAGGAATCAGGTTGAGCGGGAATGGCGGAGGACCATGCTTGGAATATGCTTGATCAACCCTCTGCCTGGCAGACAGACTTGAATCCAGCGGTGAATGGAAACTCCCCTGGGGATGCTTATTCAAATCTTCTCTAAGGAATAAAACTTTTGCCAATCGGTCTAGCTGAGCCCTCTCTTCACCGGATAGGTTGGGCGCTTCAAGCTTACTCATCTCACCGGCCACCACTCTGTTGACGTCCGGAGCACTGTGCTTGTGCTGGCTGTCTACGGCTCTGGCAGTGGTGCTCGGCGCAGGGCTATGGTGAACTGCAGGCTTATGGGGAGTATGGTTTGTCAGATCCATCGAATGGATGCTGGAGCAGGGATGTCCTACCTGACCGGGAAGTACCGGATTTATGCCGGGTACGGCTCTTGGGGTCTGGCTCGCAACGATTTCACGAACGACCTTAACTGCTTTCTTTACTGCTTTGGATGCGGCTCTTCTCGCCTGTCTGGTTGATGCGCGTTTGGCCTTTGGAGAGCTTATCGTGTTCTGCATCTCTGTGGACAAGTAAAATGGCGAATAAGATGATACCGAAGCAGAAAGTGGTTTTGCCGCTTCTATCTTGGCCATTTGCGCTTTCTGTTCTTTTAGAGCCAACTCCTGCCTGGTGGGAAGTTTGCGATTAGGTACGAATTTCATCATCTTCGCGTGGCTGGACTTCAACTCATTGCGAACGGCCACGGATTTAGCGGAAGAGTATTTTGCGGTGGAGGCTGGATTGATACGAGCCGGCTTCATGGACTTGGCCTTAGCTTTCATTGCCACGGGCTTGCTGGCGCTGACGCTTCCCAGGCTGGCTTTGAGAAAGTCCGCCGTGGATGAAGCCTTGTCGGTCGCTTTAGCCTGGCCGGTAAGAGCCACTGACAGTGTGGCTGCAATATTGACCCCTATGAAGAATTTGGATACTTGCATCTAGCCTAAGATTCCTGCTTCTGATTAACCAACGTCACAAAACCGACCCAGAGAACCCTCACGGTCACTGGACGAATTTCAAATGTGCCTTTTAACAAATTAAGTGTATGAAATTAGGAGTCGATCTGTCAGTGGGAGATCTACGCATTGAGACGGGAGCGAGAAGAAATTTCTCAATTTATAGTGGGGAAATTCCCATGGGTATGAATGGTCAACTCCAAAAATTTCAATCCAAGATTTAAAAATCTCAGCCAAAAAGAGCTTCCTACCTCTTCTGGGAAGGAAGCTCCTTTAGAATTTGAGATCTTTACTCCCAGACCAGCCTGTAACCAACTCCCCTCACCGTGAGGATATGTTTGGGCTGACTTGGGTTTTCTTCCAATTTCTCTCTGAGATAGCGAATGTGTACATCCACGGTACGGCTTTCCCCGAGGAAATCCGAACCCCAGACCTGGGAAAAGAGCTGATCCCTGGAAAACACACGGTTAGGCTGCTTCGCCATGGCCAAAAGCAGCTCGAACTCTTTGAAGGTCAGCTCGATGTCTTTATCGTTGACCCTCACAGTGCGGCTATCCGTATCTATATATAGGTCTCCCAGTTTTATACCGGCAGGCTCCGGTTGCATCTCCGGGGCTTCCCTGAGATGAGCCTTGACCCGAGCCACCAGCTCTCTGAGTCTGACCGGCTTAGCCACATAGTCGTTGGCGCCGAGTTCGAGCCCAACGACTGTGTCAATCTCTGAAGTACGGGCGGTCAACATCAAAATAGGCGTCTTCTTATCCACCGAGCGCACCCGCCGGCAGACCTCGTAACCATCAATGCCCGGCATCATCAAATCGAGGATGACCAGGTCTGGTCTATCCTTTTCATAGACGTCCATGGCTCTGAGCCCGTCGTGGGCAAGCATTGTTGAGAAGCCTTCCTGGGTCAGGACATACTGAATAGAATTGGCTATATCAACTTCATCATCAACAATGAGTATCTTCTTCATCATTCTCTCTGCGACTAGGCGACAAGATTCTGGGGAGTAAATCATAGTATTATCAACTTGTTATTATCAACTTAGAACTACAATATCTACTACGATGCCCATAGAATTAGTGGGGAATAGTCTATTCTATTTATAGAAAAGATTCAGGGATATTGACATCGAAAGGGCGAAAGGTATTTAGACTGGTGTTTGGCAGAGGCAAAAATTCATTTGCTACTTTGTTTTTGTCCGTGGTTCTTGTTATCACCGGTTTAATGCCCGCACAAGAAGCCAAGAGCAAAGCCACAGTTAAGTCTAGATCGGCTAACACCGAAAAGAAAGCCTCGAAATCAGACTCCGGAAAAAATGTAGTCTCAAGCAAAAACGAGAACCTGAGCTATTTTCCTCCGTATCCTCCAATGATGCACCCGATACGCATCGGTCTGGTGCGCTCAGCCCCATCGGCAAAGTTTGCCGTGTGGAAGCCCGGCGCAGTCTTCATAAACGGCAGACCGGTTTTTGCCATCAAAAGGGGCCTGGTCTATAAAATCGATGGTCACAAAATCACAGAGCTTGCCACCGGTAAGTCCATCAACATACCGACAGACCAGAGAACTTATGTATCCACCCCGGACTATCGGGTCTGGACGGCAAATAAATGGTGGCGGGGTTGCCTGGAGATTGTAAGCTTCGGCAATAAAGTCAATGTCATAAATCTTCTCGACCTGGAAGAGTATTTGCTGGGAGTGGTGCCCGCTGAGATGCCCGCGTCCTGGAACATAGAAGCTTTGAAAGCCCAGGCGATAGCAGCCAGAAGTTATGCCTGGGCCCATATGGGACCCCGGGGATCCAAATGGTACAAGAGCCAGGGATACGACCTGGTGCCAGACGTGCGGGACCAGATGTACCAGGGTCTGGCTAAAGAACATCCAAAAACCTACCACGCAGTTCGCATGACCCGGGGACTGGTGCTCAAACACGCTAACCGTGTCAAACCCGGCTTCTACCGAGCCAAGGTCGGTAACGCGATGCAGAACTTGAACATTCGTAAGTCCAGAGTTCTGAGCACCAAACTTGAACAGATAACCGGTGTTCCGGATATTGTCGGCGTCACGGTCAAACAATGGGACGCAGCAGGAAACTCGCACTCCATTCAGGTTATGGGTCAGAGTAAGAGTCGAGAAGTTTCAGGAGTCGGTCTTGCTAAGATGCTCGGCTTCGCCACCGCAGGCATCTTAGACATTCACGAAGAAGGAAATAGCTGGGTCTTCACCTACCGTGGACCGGGCAATGGAGCCCGGGGCCTCAGCCAGACCGGAGCGATGATGTTGGCCGACCGGGGCTGGCGTTTCGACCAGATTCTGCAACAGTATTATCAGGACAAAGACGGCAAATTGAGACTGGACTATCTGGACCACTACCGGCCTAAAGTTCCTGCCAATGTAAATGCCGTAAAGAAAAAAACAGCTTTAGCACCGATTGAAGAAGACGATTAGTCACAGGCACAGTTAAGGGTTGCGACACCAGAAGGTATTGATGAACAGATACCCTTATATATAGAAGCGCTTATATCTCCTTAAAACATAAGAGAAATCAAAGTATTTCCGCCCGATTAAAGGCGATAATTGGCAACTTCAGCCAACCCGTTTTTTCTGGTAGTCTGAAATTTCTAAGTACTGGCCAAGCACCATATATGGGTAAGGCAGGAGGCTAAGGTGACAAACAAGACACGAATCAAAACTGGTTTCATTGCAAATCAAGCACAGGAAAGCTCAAAGACAGGCACCAGTGGTAGAGTCATAAAAATTATCGCGCTAGTTGCGGTCGCTGCCATAGCCTTTGGCATATACAAAGGTGTAGAGATGCTCCTGGGATTCCAAACTTACCAGAAAATCCGCAATGTCTCCCTCCAGTTGAAGTCCCCCAGGCTTGAAGAAGGAGATGCTTTCGTCGATGTCACCATCCACAACGCCAACGCCTATGCCATCAGCAACCCGGAATTCAAATTCACTATCTCCAGCCCCGAAGGCAAAGAGATAGGAAAGGGCCAGATAAAAATTGAAGGTTCAGTGCCGACGGCTGATCAAAGAACCTTTGCCAATGTTGACCTGGGCAAAGTCAGCGGTCAACCTGCCAAACTGCATTCTGATCTGGTTGAACTTGAAGCGAAAGAGCCAAAAGACCTTCCTTCCGGCTTCCCCGCTAAATTTTCCATGGCCATGACAAAAGAAGATCAGGAAGGCGAACTGAAAAAATTGACAGAGCTGGCGCCCAAGTACGCGCCGCTAAAAGTTGCCCTCGGTATTCAGGCTGAGAAAAGAAACGACTGGAAAGATGCCGAAAGACTCTACGAAGAAGCCGTGGAGCTGGATGCCGACAACGCAAACGCCCACTACCGCCTGGGCATGGCTCTGTTGCGCGACAACAAAGAGAAAGTCGCGGTGGAGCACTTCGAAAAAGCCCTTGAGATAAGCCCTAACGACCCAGCGGTCAAGCTTGTCTTGAGCCAGATTGCCCAGGAATCCGCTCCTAAATCAAAAAGAAGATAGAGCAATCTGACTGCTCAGTTATCGAATAGCACCCTTGAAATTCAAGCCCTGGCAGGCTTTCTCTCCGCCTGGCAAGAATTAATCTTGCCCATACGTAATTTCCCCCCTTGTCTTCCTTGAAAACCTGGGTTATTAATATAGAGCTTGCTCAATATCATAAAAATTCAGA
>JAUIJG010000147.1 GCA_030431355.1 bacterium | reverse complement strand
CCTTGGTGCCGCCCAGAATCAGGCCCGGCGTGAAGGGAAGATGATTCTCTGGGTGCAGATGATTGGCCAGATGGATGGCGCCACGTGATCCGCTGCCAATAGTCTGAGAGCCGTGTCGCTCTCCCAGGAACCTGCTCTTTCTATCCTTAAAAATGAACTTGTCTGCGGCTATCGCGATATTTCAAAAGAGAGTTATGCCGGATTTTCCGGCAAGCATGATGTTGATGGAAACGCGATAAAGACTAGTAATGGTGCCGGACCTCACAATCTTCAAACTTTTTTGATGACCTCTGATGGGACTGTTTTGCATTGTCTACCCGGATACTGGAACCCGTCCGACCTGGCGAAAGAGGTCGAGTTTGCCGGACGTCTCCATGATGTCTGGACGAATCCGGCCATGAGCCTTCAGACCAAGCGAGAACTTTTTCAACGGATGCAGATCGCTCATATAGATGAACATCCCCACAGTATGGTCCGGCGTTCCAACATGCAGGGTTTTGACAAAAAATATGAGATTAAACATCGTCTCCATACTTCCGACACGATTAATAATGTTCAGTTGGCAAGCTATGGGCTGAATAAGGGTCAGAAAATTCCCCGGGGCGCCTTCAAAACCACCGATGTGATCATGCATGAGCGTATGGCTGCCAGGCCGTTTGTTCCTTTCTCTCAATTCGATGTGGCCCATTACGTAGATTATGGACGCCCCAAGTACGACAAGAATGAGGACTTCCGCGATTCAAGCGGAAAGCTTGTTGACAGGCAAGGAGCACGGTCCCAGGAAATGTTGGGCCAGGTGCCTGCCAAGAAGCAGCGCAAGCAGAAGCGAAACAAGAATATGAAGCGGTTGATGCGAGCCGGGGGACGAGGTGTCGTCAACTACGGACTCAGGGCTGCTTTTCGTTGAAATTTAATTCGAGGAAGTTCTGAAATCCACACAAACGGGAATGATTATTCAAGGTCACAAAAGTCGAAGAAGAAGCGAGAGACTTGTCTGAATTTCCTCAAGAGTTGTTGGAGAGATACGAATACCTTGATCCCATAGGCAGCGGGGCCATGGGTCTGGTTTATCTTGCCCGGGACAGGGTTCTTGAAAAAGAAGTGGCTATCAAAATGCTTTCCGGAAAGGCCAGCACCCGGTCACGCCTGGTTCGATTCCAGAAAGAGGCGCGTGCTGCCGCCAAACTAAATCACGAAAATATTATCAAGGTTTTTGATTTCGGGGTCATGAAAAATGGTGACCCCTACATGGTCATGGAGTATCTGGAGGGTAAGAGTTTAAAGGAGTTTCTGGAAGGCAATGATTCGGATGATCCTCTGGTTCTGATCGATTTTTGTGCCCAGATAGCTTCGGCCATGCACCACGCCCATGGGCAAGGTATTGTTCATCGCGACCTTAAGTCGGACAACATTATGATCACTCAGGATCCTGTAGAGGGTAGTTGGCGCGCCCAGATAATAGATTTTGGTATCGCCCATCTCGGTAGCCTCGATATGCCGGAGGGGTTCGAGAGCACAGGGAATGCCATAGTCGGTTCTCCTTGCTATATAAGCCCGGAATCTATTAGAGCCGATCGAGTTGACGGACGCGCCGATATCTATTCTCTTGGTTGCGTACTCTTTGAAGCTCTTTGTGGAGATGTTCCATTTCGTGGAAGTGATCCGGTCTCTACCATGGAGATGCATATGAAATTGCCCCCGCCTCCGGTTGTGCCGGAGTCACGATTCGGGCTCGATGGCGACCAACCTTTTGTTGACAAAGTGGAAGGAGTGATAAAGAGGGCTCTGGCCAAAGATCCTGGAAGGCGCTATCCATCGATGAGATACATGGAAGAGGACCTTCTTGAACTAAAGCAAATTCTTTCGGATGAGAGGGCTCGTAAAGAGCTGTCGGAAAGAGAGTCAGAAAGAGAAGAGTCCGCGCCTTCTCTGGAGTTCAATCACTTGAACGGCAGTATTCTCTCCAGGGGAAGGTTGAAAGTCCCTGTCCTCTTAATCGTAACTGTCTCTCTACTGGCACTGCCGGTGGTGGGATGGGCGTACTACAAAAGCTCCATTGTGGGAGAGAAAATCAACCATGATATGGCCAAAAGTACGAACTCAGCCAGCGATAGTCTTTCCAGTCTGGCGCCTCTGGGCCTGAGTATAGGAGATTTCGATTACTCAAAAGTTACTGATGATGATGTTTTATCCGGAAAGTATAAAACCGAGGGTAGCTCCACAATCATTCTAAAGTTCTCAGCTATTGGAGATCGTGGTGTTGCCGCTCTAGATCTCACCGGAATTAAAAAGATCAATCTGGATGATACTAAAATCACGGATAAATCTATGAAAGTCCTCTCTAAAGTGCCTACCCTTCAAGAAGTATACGTGGATGAGACTGCTGTTACAGATAAGGGAGTTTATGAACTTGCCGCCTTGCCGCACCTCAAGATTTTTAAGTGTGAAAGAATAGGTATAACCGATGACGGTATCAAATGTCTGTCTGCACTTCCCCAGCTGAATACTCTGGATGTCGGATTGTGCGAAGGAATCACTCTGAAAAGCGTTGAGTATCTCAAAAAAATGCCCCGGCTGAGCGCCTTGAGAATTTCTAAGACGGCGATTAAGCCAAGGCATCTGAAAGGCTTCAAGAATTTGCACCGTCTATCTTGTGAGTTCTCATCTCTATCGCAAGAGGATATCGAAGCAATCCTAAGCATGACCTCTTTGAAGAGGTTGACCCTTACCGGCAGTAACTTAACCGGTGACCAACTGATGTCCTTTGCCCGATTGCCTCACCTTGAAATGCTTATGCTGTCCGGGTGTCGGCATATCTCCGAAGCGCAGGTGGATCGATTTAATGCGAAGAGAGATAGAGTATTCATACAGACAATATTGCCTTACAAGAAAACCTATCCTCGCAACTACAGTTATAGAAGTATGCTAAAAGCGAACTCCGCTCTAAAAAACAATCCTGATAAAACGACGTCTGCCTACCTGTAAGACGAAAGATTGCTCTTCTTCGGATTTGACCACCTTGACCAAGTGGTTGGCGTCTTTAATCTGTTCTCCGTCAATTCTGACACCACCATCAGCTATCAGTCTTTTGGCCTGGCTGGAGCCGGAGGCCAGCTTGGTGTCGAGTAGAAGGCGGAATAATTGCTTGTCCTCATCAAGGGAGTATTCCGGCATATCGTCCGGAAGTTGACGCTTGCTATGAATGGTATCCCATTCGGTGACAGCTTTGTCTGCCTCATCAGCACCATGGTATTGCATGACTATCTGCTTAGCCAGGCGTGTTTTAGCTTCTTTGGGATTTCCGCCCGATTGGAGAAATTCCTTTATTTCATCCACTTCTTTTCCGGTTAGCGTAGTGGTCAACTCGAAATATTTGACAATTAATTCATCGGGAATACGCATACATTTTCCGAACATATCCGAAGGCTTTTCGGCCAGACCGATGAAATTATCATAGGTTTTGGACATCTTCTTGACGCCGTCTGTTCCTTCTATGAGAGGCAGTAAAAAGGCTACCTGCTGCTCCAGTCCGTAGTGGGGTTGCAGTTCACGTCCCTGGAGAATGTTGAAGCGTTGATCCGTGCCGCCAAGCTCCACGTCGGCTTCGATGGCGACCGAGTCATATCCCTGCAAAATGGGGTAGAAAAGCTCATGAAAAGAAATTGGCTGCTGGTTTTCCAGCCTTTCACCAAAAGCTTCTTTGGCGATCAGTTGCTGAACCGTGACTTTTCCTGCCAGTTTTAGAATGTCGTTCAGATTCATGGGAGCGAGCCACTCTTCGTTGTTCCTCGTCTCTGTTTTGTCTATGTCGAGGATGAGGCCCATCTGCTCAAGGTATGTTCTTGCGTTCTCCTTGACTTGTTCGGCCGTCAGGTGTGGTCGAGTGGCGTTCCGGCCGGAAGGGTCACCTATCTGGGCGGTAAACCCTCCTATAATAAGAACTATCTGATGTCCGAAATCTTGAAAGAGTCGCAGCTTACGGAAGACCACCGAATGACCCAGGTGCAGGTCCGTGGAGGTCGGGTCTACGCCCAGTTTCACCCTTAGTGGACGACCGGCTTTTTTGACGTCATTTAGTTTCCTTGCCAGGCCCATATAGCCGTCCGGTAGCACCTCGGCTCCCCGGCACAGCTCCCTGGCTTGCTCGATAATTGAGTCCGGAATTTTTTCTTCTTCTTGCTTTTTCGTATCGGCTTTGATGGCGTCCAAGAGAGCGGTACCTCTTTTAGTCTTTTTCGTTTTAGTTTTCTCGAATAGTACTTCTAAGTCAGCATTTGAGCTTAGCTGCTTGTCGCTTTTTCGACAATAATTTAAATCAGTTCAGCTAAGAATCTTAGCATGGGCTACCTATTCCTTGTTCTTCGTCTTTTACTGAGCTAAGATTTCAGCTTGCAGAAGAAGCATGTTTTAGCCGGAGATAGCTCGGTTGAAAACAGATTTTCATTAGAGGACAACCCAAGTAATGTCGAAGCAATACACACCGCAGGAAATTGAAGAGAAGTGGCAAGAACAGTGGGATAAGGACGGTATCTACATCGCCCATGACCTGAGTGATAAGCCAAAATTCTATTCTCTGGTGATGTTTCCGTATCCCTCCGGAGACTTGCACATGGGACATATGCGGGTTTACACCATCTCAGATGTGATCTCCAGGCAGAGACGCATGCAGGGATTCAACGTACTCAATCCGATGGGCTGGGATGCTTTCGGATTGCCGGCGGAGAACGCGGCCACTAAGAACAAGATGCATCCAGGAAAGTGGACAAGGCAGAACATAAAGTTTATGCGAGATTCGCAGTTGAAGAAGCTCGGCACAAGTTACGACTGGAGCCGAGAAGTGACCACTTGCGACAAGGACTATTATCATTGGACCCAGTGGCTTTTCCTCAAGCTGTATGAGAAGGGTCTTGCTGTTAGAAAGGAGGCACCGGTGAACTGGTGCCCGGAGTGTCATACTGTTCTAGCTAATGAACAGGTTGTCGATGGCGCTTGCTGGAGGCATGCCGAGACCAAGGTCGAACAGAAGCAGATGAGTCAGTGGTTTTTGAAGATCACCGACTATGCAGATGAGCTACTCCAGGACCTGGAAAAACTTACCGGTTGGCCAGAGCCTGTTCGTTTGATGCAGAAAAATTGGATCGGTAAGTCCGTGGGAGCAGAGCTTCACTTCATCGTGGACAGCAAACCGAACGTGAGGATCTCTGTCTTTACCACCAGGCCAGACACCACATTTGGTGTTAGCTATGTGGTCCTTGCTCCGGAGAATCCTCTGGTTAAAGAGTTGACCAGCGATGAATGCCGGGAGCAGGTCGAGAAGTATGTTGAAGAGGCAAAACATAAAACCGAGTTAGAGAGAATCTCCACGGAAAAATCCAAGACCGGAGTTCCAATCGGTAGCTCCGTTATCAATCCTTTCAATGGTGAGAGCGTTCCAATCTGGGTATCGGACTACGTTTTGATGAACTACGGCACCGGTGCTGTAATGGGTGTTCCTGCTCATGATGAGCGGGATTTCTTGTTCGCCAGGGAGCACAACTTACCCATAATCGAGGTGATATCGCCGGATGGTAGCAAGTCCGAATCCCTGGAAGAAGCCTATGTGCAGCCCGGTATAATGGTTAACTCCGGATCCTTCGATGGCTTGAAGAGTTCTGAAGCCAAAGTGAAGATGACTGAGTGGGCCGCTTCCAATGCTTCCGGTAAGAAGCGTGTTCAGTTTCGTTTGAGAGATTGGCTCATAAGTAGACAGCGCTACTGGGGTTGTCCCATTCCTCTGGTTCATTGCGATAATTGTGGCATCGTGCCGGTCGGTGAGGAGACTCTGCCGGTGGAGTTGCCGGAAGACATCGAGATTACCGGTCAGGGTGGATCACCCCTCACTCGGCTTGATTCTTTTCTGAAGATTGATTGTCCGGCTTGCGGCTCTGAAGCTCGCCGTGAGACCGATACCATGGACACTTTCATAGACTCGAGTTGGTATTTCTTCCGCTACGCAGACGCGAATAACGGAAAGATTGCTTTCGATAAGACCAAGGCCGACTACTGGATGCCGGTGGATCAATACGTGGGTGGCATCGAACACGCCATCCTGCATTTGCTCTATTCTCGATTCTTCACCAAAGCATTTCGGGATATCGGCCTTGTAGATTGTGATGAACCCTTTGAAAACCTCCTTTCCCAGGGGATGGTGACTAAATTCTCCGAGATTTCCGGAAGAATAGAGAAGATGTCCAAGTCCAGAGGGAACGTGGTTGGCACCACAGCCTTTTTCGAAAAGTATGGGGCAGACGCCGCTCGACTTTTCACTCTCTTTGCCGCTCCGCCGGAGCAAGAGCTGGAGTGGTCGGAAGAAGGCGCCGTTGGACAATATCGTTTCCTCGGTCGGATCTGGCGTATCGTCAGCGATTTGTTAGAGAGAGACGCTGTCAGCGCTCATATGGACGGAGTCGATCATGAGAGTCTGGACAGGAAAGGTAAGGACTTCCACAAGCTTGTGCACAAGACATTGAAGTCGGTAACTGCTGATCTGGATCCTAAACGTTATGTCTTCAACACTGCCATTGCTAGATGCATTGAGTTGAATAACGGTCTTTATAAGTACTGTCAGGAGCTGAGCGATTCCAGCACCGATAATGGTGGCTCAACCGATAATCTTGCCCCTGCCGGAGAAAAAATTTCCGAGGCAGAGAAGCAGGTTCTCTCCTTCGCCGTAAGGAATCTCCTGCTCATGTTAGCCCCCATGGCGCCTCATATTACCGAGGAGCTGTGGAGTCGCGTCGGTTTTCTTGAGAAGGCCGGCAGCTCCATTCACCTGGTCTCCTGGCCCGAGTATGAAGATGCTCTTACCGTAGACGACGAAGTGGAGTTGGTGCTGCAGGTGAACGGAAAGATCGTCAATAAGGTCCCATGTCAGAGGGGACTGGAGAAACAGAAGATCGAGGAGCTAGCTCTTGCTGACGACAAAGTGCAGACCAGGTTGAGCGGTAGCCCGATCAAGAAAGTGATAGTCGTTCCGGACAAACTGGTCAACATCGTTCACTGATTTTTGACCGCGTTCGAATTTGGCATGGATATTCTCACCCGCAGGTATCCGTCTGCTTGACCCTGTCTGATTATCGGACCATGGGTCCGGGAGGTCTGCCTGAACGGATGCGGCTGCTGTGCCGGTTGAAGTTCCCTGGCCATGGTTAACTCTTGGCATCGGGGTTACAGGCGCCATAGTTAAGGGTAATCTTATTAAAGAGGAAGTTTTTAGCTAAAAAAACAGGTTTATAGACATGACTTACGGTCACAATCCACCAGGCGGTAACGTCCAAATTGAAACCCAGGGAGCCATTCCCATCGTTACCCTGATGATTATTTTTGGGTTTGTCACAGCTTTTGCATTCATGAGTACCAACAGAGTCGAGCTATGGGAGCCCCATGCTCTTGCCCAGAGCTGGATGGATAAGAATGCCTTTACGGCAATCTCCATGCAGCAGTGGGTGGTTAATCAAGAGTGGGAGAAGATCTTCGGTCAGTTGCCCCTGGCCAGTATGGCAAGCTTTGCCGGCTGGCAGGTCATCGGCAATTCCTACTTCCTCTGGTTTTTCGGTTCGAAAGTTGAACAGAAGATGGGACCCGGTCGTTACTTCCTGCTTCTGCTTCTGGCTATGTATGTCCCTTATATCGCTCTCTGGCAGGAAGGATACAAGACTCTGGATTCAAACCACTATTACGGACCTTGCTTCCTTCTCATGACAGTCCTTGGTGCTTATTTCCTTTTCCCTGAGCCGAAAGAGATAAACACCCGGTGGTTCAAAGCGACACGGGGAGAGATCTTCACCCGAGAAGACAAACAAGACTTCACCAAGAAGTACAACAAGCGCAATGTGAAGGTTTATATCCTGCTCTTCTTCTTATTTGAAGCAGGACTTTATTTCTTCAGCATTAAAATTACACCAGGATACCTTACATTCCACTGGATGCCCACGCTGGTGGGGATTATCCTTGGTTACGCAATCACAGCCTTCATGGTCTGGAGTGCCACCGGCTCTCTTCAAGATGGTGCAATCAAGTTGATGTGTATTCGTAAGTACAATCAGATTTTGAAGCTGGATGTCGGTCATGAAGTCGCCGTCAGGGGGACTTCCATGGCTCTTGGTTTGCCTGAAGAGAGAGTCAACGAGTGGGTTAGCCAGCAGAAGGGTAAGATGGGCGTTCGCTGAATCAGGTCAGCTCTTCATGGCAACTTTTAAGGGGTGCTGCTTGGCAACGATTCGTAACCTAAATAGAGCCTAAGTAATTTAACTCCTGACTATTGTAAGATCTCATATCTTTTCCACCATAGATATGGGGTCTATAAATTTGGAAAGTCCCGAAAGACTGGAAAAATCCGAGATTGCCAGCACTTCTCTAAAAAGCAAGTTATTTGGACAGATCCGCTGGAAGCGGGTCATGCAGGTGATTCTTGACTGTGGAGTGCTTGGTCTGGCGCTTCTAGGGGCGTACTTGATCCGATTCGACGGTCATATCGCCGAGCCTTACTGGTACCAGCTCTCGGTCTACGCGCCTCTGACTATCACCCTGATCCTTCTATCCAACTGGATGTTCGGGGTCTATCGTCGTCTGTGGCGCTATACCGGTTTGACAGAGGTCATGGAGCTTTTCTGCTCTGTCATGACAGTAACCACCTTCTTCTTGATTGTAAGAGCTTCCGGCTATCTGATCATCGGTGGCAGTCATTTGTCTTACGGCATTATTTTCATAAATAGCATTCTTGCTTTTCTCAGCCTTTCAGGTCCCCGGGTTTTACGTCGCCTGGCCATCGAACACAGTCAGCGTAAACACTGGCGTCAGCCGGTGCGGCGCAGAAGCCTGGTGGTGGGAGCCGGTGATTCCGGTCAGATGGTTCTCAAAGAGCTTAGCCAGCGGTCCGACCTTGGCGTTGATGTTGTCGGTCTCATCGATGATGACCCATCCAAGCTGCGCACCCGCATAGGAGCCCTCACTGTATTTGGTACCACTAAAGACTTGCCGAAGTTGATCGAGTCTCTTTTTATCGACCAGGTTATTATCGCGATGCCTTCAGCGCCTGCGTCGGAGATAAGAAAGATTGTGGAGATTTGTAGAGTCGCTGAAGTCGACACAAGGATCTTGCCGGGTCTGTTTGAATTGATAGACGGCAAAGTAAGTGTCAGTCAGCTACGAGAAGTGTCCCTTGAAGATCTACTTGGTCGCGAGCCCATCGAGATGGACAACGCTTCGATTTCGAGTTATTTGGAAGATAGAACCGTACTGGTCACCGGTGCGGGCGGCTCCATCGGTAGCGAATTGTGTCGCCAGATAATGCGATTCCAGCCTAAGAAGCTCATAATTCTAGGGAAGGGTGAGAACTCAATCTTCTCTATCGAACAGGAGCTGAAAAACAGACCGGAGCCGGTGGAGATTTTTCCTGTAATCGCAGACATTCGTGATCCTGTGAGAATGCGTTCCGTTTTTGAAAAATTTAGACCCAGCACGGTTTTTCATGCGGCGGCCCACAAACACGTGCCGCTTATGGAAGCTAATATCACCGAGGCTGTGGCTAACAACGTTCTCGGTACCAGAGTGCTGGCTGAGATGTCCCATCTCCATGAGGTTGAGACTTTTGTCCTGGTTTCCAGTGATAAAGCTGTCAACCCCACATCCGTCATGGGTGCTACCAAGCGAATGGCTGAGTTAGTGGTTCAGGACCTGGCCAGGCGAACAAAAACCAAGTACGTGGCCGTTCGCTTTGGAAATGTTCTCGCTAGCCGGGGTTCGGTCATTCCTGTATGGAGAAAGCAGATCGCCCAGGGCGGACCGGTGACTGTGACTCACCCTGAAGCGACTCGCTATTTTATGTTGATACCGGAAGCGGTGCAGCTAATTCTCCAGGCGACGGCTCTGGGTAAAGGCGGTGAGATTTTTGTATTAGATATGGGCCAGCCGGTAAAAATTCTAGATCTTGCCAATGACCTGATCAGATTTAGCGGATTGAAGCCAGGTGTAGACATAGAGATTGAATTTATCGGATTGCGTCCGGGTGAGAAGCTTTATGAAGAACTCTTGACCCAGGAAGAAGGTCTCACTAAAACGGTGTACGACAAGATCTTTGTCGGTAAGCCTCAACCGATTAATAAAGAACAACTGGCGGGAACCATCAGTCGCCTTGAGAAAGGTGTTGGTGATGCTGATGAAATGGGCGTTCACGCGGAATTGAATAGTATCGTAGGCGGATGCTTGAAGCCCGGAGAGACAACTTCTCGGACTTATGGTCTCAATGGTCTTAACGGGCTGAACTAAAGCGGCGGGGAATCAGAGTAATGAGTGACATGGATTTGTTGTTGACGAGCGAAGAGCTGGAGGTAGTTGAGCAGAAAGAGAAGATCCTCATAAATCGGATCCTTCAGCTCGGAAGCCTTCTGGTGGCATACTCCGGTGGAGTAGACAGCTCTCTTGTGGCGTTCTATGCCAAGAAGTTGCTGCGCAACCGGGCTAGAGTTGTTATCGGCGTATCTTCGAGCCTTGCCCAGGAGTCTCTTTTGGCTGCCAGGGCTCAAGCCGAGCTTTTCAACTGGAAACTTGATGAAATTGAGACTGACGAGATAAACATCGCTCAGTATAAGGACAATGATGGTATGCGTTGTTTCTTTTGCAAAGCGACACTCTTCAGCATCCTGTCTGAGCAGGCCAGCAACTGGGGCATCCACCATATAGCTTCCGGAGCCAATGTCAATGATCAGTCAGAGTTGCGCCCGGGTTCCATGGCGGCCGACCAATTTAAGGTGGAGAGTCCGCTTGTGGATGCTGGCTTAACTAAAAAAGAGATTCGCTTTCTGGCTAGACGAGCCAGTCTGCCTTCCTGGGACCGTCCCCAGGACGCTTGTCTTGCATCACGCATTCCCATAAATACAACTGTCTCTGTCGATAAACTCACCAGGGTGGAGAGAGCCGAAGAGTATGTGAGGAGCCTGGGCTTCAGTCAGGTACGGGTTCGCCATTTCGAAGAACGTGCCTCGGTGGAGGTTGGTGCCGACGAAGTTTATGCCTTCAAAGTAAAGCCTCATCTTGTACTCCGCATTGAAGATGAGTTGAAGAAGTTGGGTTTTTCCGAAGTGGAGATTGATCCCCTCGGTTACAGAACCGGATCCGTTAGCGGTGAAAGTGAGGCTCCTGCCTTCGTCAAGTATGGAGCCGCATTGTCTACAGCCAGACCTGGACCCGGCTTCTAAACTAGGGCTGTACTCTTGATTCTTATTGCCTGAGGGGGCACGAAGATTTTGCATGGTGATCGACTAAATGAGCTTCTTGATCAAGTAGCATCAGGAAAGTTGTCGCCGGAGAAGGCTTTTGAAGCGATAAAGCATATGCCTTTTACGGATTTAGGCTTCGCCAGGGTGGACACCCATCGTGAATTGCGTCAGGGGTTCGCCGAGACCATTTATGGACCGGGAAAGAGCGCGGAGCAGATCGTAGCGGTGGCCAGCAGTTTACTGGAATCTTCCCGCCGAGTCTTTGCCACAAGAGTCTCCCCGGACAAAGCAGAGGCTGTCCTGACCGAAATTCCTGATGGTGTCTACAATGGTCAGTCTTCACTCCTGATTCTAGGAGATCTTGATTATCGGGATTCTAGAATGCAAGATTTTTCCGTGTCCGTTCTTTCTGCCGGGACTGCGGACCTTGGTGTCGCGGAAGAAGCCAGCCTCATCCTCGAATACAGCGGAGTCGAAATGAATAGAGTATTCGATGTCGGTGTGGCCGGCATTCACCGGCTTCTTGACCGAGCGGAATCTTTGATGAATCAAGATTGCCTGATTGTGGTGGCCGGCATGGATGGAGCACTTCCCAGCGTGGTGGGAGGGCTGGTACCGTGCCCGGTGATAGCTGTTCCGACTTCTGTCGGCTACGGAGCCAATTTTGCCGGACTGGCCCCCATGTTCACCATGTTGAATAGCTGCGCCTCTGGTGTCACCGTTGTAAACATAGACAACGGATACGGTGCGGCCATGGCTGCATT
>JAUIJG010000146.1 GCA_030431355.1 bacterium | reverse complement strand
TATTCTTCTAGAGAGCAAGTGGGGAATTTGAATATCCTCAGATAATTTTAAAATCATCCGCGTCTAAACCTTGTGGAAATTTCTCTCTGAATAAACTCAATTCTTTATAGTTCAAAGTTGAATGATAAACTCCTTCTAATCTTTCAACTGGATTAAGGAGATAATTCCCCTTTGGATCAATTACGGCACTATGTCCAAGATATTTTTTTCCACTGCCATCCTCACCAACTCTGTTCAAACCGACACAATAAACTTGATTCTCAACAGCTCGGGCTTGCAATAAGATGTCCCATGCATTCACCCTAGGCGCGGGCCAATTCGCTACGTAAATGAGAATATCGAACTCATTTCCTTCATTAGTACTTCTATTTCTACTCCACACAGGAAACCTTAAATCATAACAAACTAACGGTCTGATTTTCCATCCTTTCAGCTCAACGGTGATATTAGTGTTCCCTGAAGTGTAATGCTTGTCTTCATCTGCCATTCGGAATAGATGCCGTTTGTCATAGTGTGAATGACTTCCATCAGGACGCATCCATATAAACCGATTATAGATTTTGCCTTCAGATTCAATGACTATACTTCCACAAATTACTGCAGAGACTTTTTTAGCCATGAGAGCCATCCAATTTACAGTTGGACCGCTCATTTTTTCTCCAACAACTGAAACGTTCATCGAGAATCCAGAATTGAACATTTCAGGAAGAATGATAAGATCAGTTTCTTCTTTTATTTCTCCAATTTTTCTGCCACTCGATTCTGGAATACGGTGGCGGTATCAAATTTGTAGGGGATGACTACTTCGCCTTTGTTATTGATATAACCCCATTTGCCGGATTTGGCATCCTGTACGGGACAGAGTCCGTCATTGAAATATTTAACGTTGGCGAATTGAGCTTCGATATCACCTTTACCATGGGGACCAAAGTCTTTGAAACCCCAGAGACCGCCTTTATCTTTGAAAGGCATAACCACAGCGTGGTCCTCAGCATCCGGGTTGACTTCGTGGGCTTCACCCACATCGGCATACTCATAATTGACTACGATATTTCCGTTCTTGTCGATGATTCCCCACTTGCCATTCAATTGAACACCGGCATAACCGGCTGCGAAATCTTTGACGTCTTCCCACTGACGACCAATGGCAAAATTGCCTTCCTTGTCAATAAATCCCCAGCGAGCATGAAGGTCCGCTGCTGCCAGACCCTCACTGAAGGACTTAACCCGCCGGAATTTCGGTTTAATAACAAATTTACCGCTATGGTCGATATATCCCCACTTGGGGCCTTTCTCTTCCGGCACAACTATCTCAGCGCTTTTCTTCTCGCACGCGGTGAATGTTATTCCGGCAAATAGTAAGAGCAATAAAATTCGAAATACGGCTTTCATGGTCATCCCTGAGCTGGTAAGTTCCCTGTCTTAATTTAGATAGTAAGTTCGCAAAGTATGAAACGATACTCTTATTAGTCTTTGTATCAGATTTGAGCGCCTTTTTCAGGTGCTAATGACAACGGTGCCGCTCCAATTCTGCACGGGCACCGCATATAGGGTGAGAAAGCCGCCCTTCCCGATCATGTTAATTCCTTGAAAATATAACTGTTTATTTCATTTATCTGAACATTTAGTTAGCTATATTGAAACGTCTTTGCGGAGTTTCGAAAGTTGGAACTCAGAACATAAATCCAGCGGAATAAAGGAAAACGATGTCCGGAACTTATCTACTTGAAATTGGCGTGGAAGAATTGCCAGCCGCGCACATTCCTGAAGCTCAGACGAGGCTCACCAATCTGTTTACCGAGGCCTTAGGTGAACAGACCCTTCCCTTTAAGAAGATTGGGACCTTTGCCACCCCCAGGCGTCTGACAGTTTTGATTGAAGGGCTGCCGGATAGGCAACCGACAATCGAGAAGAAGGTAAGGGGACCGAGATACGATGTCGGTTTTGAAAGCGATGGAACCGCAAAAAAACCAGCAATCGGATTTGCGAAAAAGAACGGAATCGAAGTTGAACAGCTGGAAAAAGAAAAAGTAGGCGATACCGAATACATCGTCGCCAATGTAACCATCGAAGGTAAAGACACCGCAGAAATTCTTGCCCAGGTTGTTCCCGATGTCATTAATCATGTCTCCGGGGAGCGCCTGATGCGCTGGGGCAACTATGATTTTAAATTCTCCAGGCCGATTCGCTGGATTGTCTCTTTGTTGGACAAAGAGGTGGTCGATTTTAAGATCAACAACATAAGCGCAGGAAGAGAGTCTTACGGACATCGAATTCTTGCTCCGGGAGCCATTCAGCTCGATGAACCTTCTGTTTACGAAGAGTGCTTGAAAGAGTCCAGGGTGCTCGTCGATCAGAAGAAACGCAAAGATATTATTTTGAAACAGGTGGAGCAGTTGTCTCAGGACGCCGGTGGTGTTCCCGGGCGGTTGGATACGGATCTTCTCGATGAGGTGGTAAATATCACGGAGTGGCCCCATGCATTACGTGGAACCTTTGCCGATGACTATTTGCGTCTGCCGGATGCTCTTCTTGAGACCATAATGGTGCACCACCAGCGGTACTTTCCTATTCAAAAGGAGAACACTGCAAATGGTGATTCAATAAAGACCAACAATCTCTTGCCTTACTTCATCACCATCGCCAATAACGATCTTGAAGAGGCCCGGGATTCTATTCGCCAGGGAAATGAGCGAGTGCTCAGGGCGAGATTGGCCGACGGTAAGTTTTTCTATTTCGATGATCAGAAGCGTAAGCTGGACGACAGAGTTAGTGAACTGGACCAACTCACTTACCAGCATGGTCTGGGAAGTTACCTTGCTAAAAGAGATCGTCTGGTGGCTCTTGCTGAACATCTTTCCGCCAGCCTAAATCTAAAACCGACTCTGAGAAAACATCTTAAAAGAGCGGTGGAGCTTGCCAAGTTGGACCTGGTGACCAATCTGGTGGGTGAGCTTCCCGAGCTTCAGGGGTATGTTGGTGCCTGGTATGCGGCTGAGGAAGGCGAAGATGAGTCGGTTGCCAGAGCGATCGCCAGTCACTACGCACCACGGCACACCGATGATTCCATTCCCGGAGACCCTGTCGGACTGTGGGCTGGCGTCATAGATAAGATTGATCATCTGACCGGACTTTTTGCTCTGGGCAAAAGACCAACCGGTTCAAGCGATCCCTTTGCCCTGCGCCGCAACGCCCAGGGGCTGGTCGATATTCTTGTGGACGGGCTCAGCGACTATCCTGTGGACTTAGCCGACCTGATAGATTTCCTGCTCCTGCAATTTGAACCCCAGCTCAAAGACAGGAAGAAAGGTTTTGAGCCGGAAAAAATTAAGGCTGAACTGGAAGAATTCATTCTTCAGCGTCTTCGTGGGAAGTTGATGGACCTTGAAATCGGCAGAGAAGTTGTCGATTGTGTTTTGATGAAGAAAGAGCCTCTTAAAGAGATCTCCACGGCCCATGATCGATGCCGGGTGATAGAAGAGATGCTCGCCGAGGACGGTGCGGCTGCTGGTGGAATCGCTTTGGTTCGTGCCGGAATCAGAGTGTCGAACATCCTTAAAGATGATTCTTGTGATCAGGTAGATGAATCTCAAATAAGCAAAGAAGAGGAGAGGCTGCTTTGGCAGTGCTACAAAGAGGTGGAACAAAAACTGGCAGCCGACAGTAAGCTCACCAATCCGTCTACCCTGGAAGACTACAAGAAGATGCTGGATAGCATGAAACCCCTGACTGAAAAAATAGATGCCTTTTTCGAAGGGGTAATGGTCAATGACGAGGATAAGAAAAAACGAGATCTGAGGCATGGCATCCTTAAGAAGATCGACCGGCACTTCAAGCAGATTGGTGAATTTAAACCTTTGCAGCCGCTGCTTCCATGATGGAACAAAGATTTAAAGAAGAGCTCCAATTACCAAAATCTTATGAGCTTGAAATCCTCACGGAGTTGACGATTCTGCAACGTTAGCGATGAGCGAAGCTTGAAGAAAAGAAACCAAAAGAGATAAGTCCCGTCATAGCTGATACCCTTACCTAAGCCGCTTAAATAGTATTTTTTATAGCTATCCATGACAAAATTCCGAACGATCATCAGCCTTTCCCTGGTAGTTATTCTCTCTTTTGCCTGTTCCGCAGGATTGTTTGAAGTCTTTGCCGCCGCCTCTCCGGAGATACCTGGAGAGAGTTTTAAGACCCTACCCATGGTGCAGGAGCGTTCTGTCAGTACTTATGTACCTTCTGAGGTAGCTCCGGATGGTGGGTTGGCTGTAACCCTCAGCTATCCGACGATGACTCGTTATGAAGATGGAGCCCCGGTTGTGGTCTTGATTCCCGGCTCCGGCAAAGCCAGCGGTTTGAGATTTACGATTCACGCTGTTCAAACCGGATTTGTGGAGGTGAAGTTTGCCTTCCCCGGCGGTGGATTGAAGAAGTTTCACTCCGGCGGTTCCTGGGATAATCGCGGCAAAGACTCCCAGAAAGCTTTGCGCGATGTTCTTCTTTATGCTTCCGGCAAGCAAAAGGATTTTAAGGGACGGACAATCCAGGACATCATTCCAAGAAAAGTAAACACCCAGAATATTGGCATGATGGGATGGCATGATGGCTTCAACATCGCTGTCATTACCCTGGTTCGGTTTCATCCTGTTCTCGGCTTCGTCAAATGGCTGACAAGTTTTGAAAGTCCTATCGGGGCAATAATGTTGCCGTCCAACCTTGGTACCAACCAGGAGCTGAATCTCAATAAACACTACAAAGAAGGCAGCGCTGCCACCGGGAAAATCGACATCGATTTTTCTAAGATAGCCTGGTACGCCGATGGCTTTCGCAATCGTTCCCAGAGAGCTAAGCAAAAGCTGCACACTCCAAAGGGAGTTCTGTTTTTTGACGATAACGAGAACGGAAAGTTTGATGAATTGACCGAATTCCCTCTCAACTATGGAGTGATTCCCGGAGTAGAAAAACAGTTTTATGCCCCTGAAATCACGGAGGCCTTGAAGAGAAGCGAGATTTTCATGGCCTGGGTTGAGAAAGAGGTCGATGAAGAGACCAAGAAGAAAGAAGAGGCAAAAGCCCGCGCCGAAGCTGCAGCCCAGAAGAAAGGAGCTTCAAAGTTACTTTCCAAGCTGCCATTCAAGAAGGACCCCCCTCCGGTAAGCACCAAGACTAGCAGTCCGAAATCCCGACCGGCTGGTCCTTCCGGCGAGTTGACCGCCGCCGAAGAGGAATTCTATAAGAACAAGGAACTTAAGGAGGTCTGGCCGAAGCAGGTGGCTAAGCTGAAAGAGTCCGAAGCCTACTTCAGTGATCGAGATGCGTCTCTCTACATAGGTAAGCTGGGAGAACTGTACCCCGACCTTCTCGTTACAGTCTTCGGCAGTCGTATCGATCACCAGGAACAGCAAGTGGATCATCCCCATATTGCTCTGGCTTACAACCTACTGATGGCGAGCAAGTTGAAGTGGTTCCGGCTTAATCCGGCCATGGTCTATGTCGGTTTCACCGCAGACATGAACCCTGAGAATTTCGTCAACAATAAGGTCAAAGGACCTATCGATGCTTCCAACATAAAAGGCTATTTAGAACCGGAAGGTTATATTACCGATGCCATGTACGCCCGGGCCTGCATCAGTGAACTGGCTGACCGGGTTAAGCACAAGGACCTTTCATATCCCCTGGAAGGCGTTCTTGAAAATTATCTCAACGAAGCTCTAATCGAGCGACAGATGGACATCGAATCACAAACCGACAAGGAAGAGTGAGCTTTGACCGAGTTTGTGTTAGGATCATAGGGGAAGTGAAGAGGCAAAGCCCATGCTAAATAGCCCTGTCGATATAGCAATTGTCGCTGGAATAGTTTTACTGGTTTTCGGACCGAAGAAGTTGCCTGAGCTCGGCAAATCTCTGGGTCAGGGGCTTGGTAACTTCAAGAAAGCTCTCAATGATGCCCAGGATGAAGTGACAGCCGCTGCCGAAATCGAAGAAATAGAAAAGAAAGAACAAGCGAAGAAACCTGAGGAATCAGCCAAGTAAGGCTAATGCCGAACTTTAAGGTAGTATCTAATTTCGATCCGGCCGGGGACCAACCGAAAGCGATAGATCTTCTGGCCCAGGGGGTTGGTGAGAACCTCTCCCATCAGACTTTGCTGGGTGTTACCGGCTCCGGTAAGACCATGACCATGGCCCATCTTATTCAAGAGACAGGTCTGCCGGCTTTAGTGCTTGCCCATAACAAAACTCTGGCGGCGCAGCTTTGCAATGAGATGCGGGAGTTCTTTCCCGATAACGCGGTTGAGTATTTTATCTCTTATTACGACTACTACCAGCCGGAGTCGTACATCCCCACCACCGATACATACATCGAAAAAGAAGCGAGCATAAACGACGAGATAGACCGTCTGCGTCACTCCTCCACTCGCTCACTCTGGGAGCGCGAGGATGTAATCGTTGTCGCATCGGTCAGTTGTATATATGGTCTGGGAGTGCCGGAGCGCTATCTGTCCAACGCCATCGATTTGAAAGTCGGGGTGGAGATAGATCGCCATGAATTTTTGAAGAACCTGGTCAACATCCATTATGAGCGAAACGATATGATCGTGGAGCGCTCTCGTTTTCGTGCCCGGGGAGAGATTGTCGAAGTCTACCCTTCCTATGAAGAGAGGGTTATTAGAATTGAGTTCTTCGGAGACGAGATCGAACGCCTTGCGGTACTCAATCCGGTGACTGGCGAGGTGGAAGAACTGCCCCAGGAGCTTAAAATTTATCCCGCCAAGCACTACGTGGCGGAACAGGACGATCTGGAGCGAGCGATCAAGCAGATCGAAGAAGAGCTTGAAGAGCGGCTCGGCGAGCTTACCGGCCAGGGCAAACTGGTAGAAGCTCAGCGACTTAAGCAGCGCACCAGATTTGATATCGAGATGCTTAAAGAAGTTGGTTACTGCAACGGTATCGAGAACTATTCACGGATACTCGAAGACAGAAAGCCGGGAGAGCCTCCTCAAACGCTTATAGATTATTTTGTGCGGCGTTACGGTCAGGATAAGTTTCTTACCTTCATCGATGAATCCCACGTGAGCATTCCCCAGTTGAGAGGCATGTTCCGCGGTGACCGGGCCCGTAAAGACACGCTTATTGACTATGGCTTCCGTTTGCCTTGCGCCCGGGACAATCGTCCCCTCACTTCAGAAGAGTTTTTTGACAAGATTGGTAAGGTTGTCTTCGTCTCCGCCACGCCAGGAGATTGGGAGCTAGAGAAGAGCGAGAAGGTGGTGGAGCAGATCATTCGTCCCACCGGTCTTGTTGATCCGGTGATTGAGGTACGACCGATCGATGGTCAAATTGATGATCTTATCCAGGAGATTAAAGAGCGCTCCGCCAGGAAGGAGAGAGTGCTTATAACCACCCTCACCAAGCGGATGGCCGAGGACCTGACCGACTATCTTCAGGAGCTGGGTATTTTAGTTCGCTGGCTTCATAGTGATATCAAAGCTCTGGAGAGGATAGAACTTCTTAGAGACTTGCGAGAAGGTAAGTTCGATGTCCTTGTCGGTGTCAACTTGCTCCGGGAAGGTCTGGACTTGCCCGAAGTTAGTCTGGTGGCGATAATGGAAGCGGACAAGGAAGGATTCCTCCGGGCTGAACGCTCCTTGATTCAAACAATCGGTAGAGCTGCTAGAAACGCTGCCGGCCAGGTTGTTATGTACGCCGACAAAGTTACCGATTCCATGGATAAAGCCATCAAAGAAACGAATCGGCGTCGCGATAAGCAAATTGCCCATAATAAAGAGCACAACATTACGCCCAGAACAATTATCAAAGATACCGGCAACAAAATCCTGGAGTCCCTTAGAGGTAGAGAGGATGAGCGTTCCGAAGTGTTGCCTGCCTCCAATTCCAAGTATAGCGGCAAGAAGTCTAAAGCCACCGCCAGTAAAGGCAAGAAGAGTATTCACAATGTGGTCCGGCAGCTTGAAAAAGAGATGAAAGATGCCGCCAAAAATCTCGACTTTGAAAAAGCCGCCGAGCTTCGTGATCATCTCAGACTTCTGCAGCAGGAGCTACAAGAGAAGCGAGCCCGCTCCGAGAAGAAGTACTCAAAGAATCAGAAGAGCTGAGTTCAGTCTGAGATTGCCTTTTTTAGAGCCGCCATTGAGCGCCTCTTCTTGTGCTCTGCTTTTTCTTTAGCGTTGAGCTTTTCGGCTTTCAGGGTGACATCAATTAGTTTGCCGCTGAAATCAAAAGGAACTGGATAGTTCGCCACCGGTGTGCCTCGATCTGTTCCCACATCAACCCCTTCATCGGCGGAGAAAATGAAGCCCTGGGTTTGCTCTATTCTACCCTCACCAACCTTCTTGTTATTCACCAACAAGGTTCCTTTGCCGCCCTTGCCCATACCGCCACCATCGTATTCGAAGGTGAACTTTATTGTGGCCTTGCCGGCCGACATCTTCTCTTTTGAGGCGATGGTGTATTTATTGAGACCCAGGAAATTGTAGGTATAAGTAGGCTGATTGTCTTTCAGGTAGAGGCTCCAACCGCCAAACTTACCGGCTTGGGCGATTATTGCGCCTTCTGCCCCAGTATCGGGAATCTCAACTCTTGCTGTAATAGTGAAGGATCGATTTTTTATGTCGAGAAAAGCGTTTTCTGTCAAACCGGTCATGCCACTGTACAAGGTTAGTGTATCCCGTCCTTCCATTAAGTCAGGTCTTCCAACCAGCGCAGCATTTATCCTCTCAAGAAATCTATCGTCGAGAGGAAGAGCGTAGTTGGCGGCTGCTTCCTTTAAGAATAGGGCTTGCATCTCTTTTAGTTTTTCCGGCATCTTCTCTGCCAGGTTATTGGTCAAGCTAAAATCTTTTCTGGTGTCATAAAGCTCCCATTTGTCATCCTCGAAGGTTGTATTTGGCTTTTTAGCCCAGGGCTCCTTATGCACGGTGCCGGCCAGCCAACCATCATGATAAATGGAGCGATTGCCGAAGATTTCGAAGTACTGGGTTTTACGAGTACTCTCTGCTTTTGGGGCATCGAAGGTATAGAGCATGCTGACGCCGTCGATGGGGGTTTGATCTACTCCGTTTACGCTTAGTGGTTGTGGAAGACCGGCAGCGTCAAGAATGGTGGGAGCAATGTCTATTACGTGGTGAAACTGAGATCTGATTTCTGACTTGCCTTTGATTCGCTCCGGCCAATGAACCACCATACCGTTGGTGGTACCACCGTAATCGGAGGCGACTTGTTTTGTCCAGGTGAAAGGCGTATCTCCGGCCACTGCCCATCCGGCTGCATAGTGACCGTATGAGTCAGGACCTCCTAGTTTGTCATAGTGTTTAAGTAATTCTTTGACCGTCTCAGCGTGACCATTGAAATAACTCATTTCGTTAAATAGCCCGTTAAAACCGCCCTCTGCGCTGGCGCCATTGTCTCCTGCTATGTAAAACACCATTGTATTTTCCATCTGACCAATTTCTTTGAGCGCTGACAGCAGTCTGCCTATCTCAAAGTCGGTGTATTCACCGTATCCGGCAAATACTTCCATTTGTCTGGCGAAGAGCTTTCTCTCGTCACTAGACAGATCATTCCAGTCCTTTATTGCTTTTGGCTTCGCCGCTAGTTTTGCGTCAGCTGGAACTATTCCGAGGCGTTTCTGGCGGGCAAGCGTCTCTTCTCGCAACTTGTCCCATCCCTGGTCGAACTTTCCTTTATACTTTTCAATCCACTTGGCCGGTACATGGTGTGGGGCATGGGTAGCGCCCGGGGCGTAGTACATAAAAAATGGTTTGTCTGGAGATAGAGCCTTCACCGATTTCATCCATTCAATAGCTTTATTTGTCATATCATTGGTGAAATGATAGTTCGGGTCCCGCGGTGGTTCTACCTGGGTTAAACCGTCATATAGAGTAGGTGCCCATTGATTCGCTTCACCGCCGATGAAACCGTAAAATTTGTCAAAGCCGGAACGGATGGGCCATCTATCAGTGGGACCGGAAGCGCTCACTTCCCAGGCTGCCGTTTCATGACTTTTCCCAAAAGCTCCGGTCGAAAATCCATTCATGCGAAGCATCGAAGCTAATGGAGCGACGCTCTCGGGGCGACGACCTGTTTGACCGGGGAATGCCGTTGCTGTTTCCGTTATGGAGCCCATGTTGCAGTCATGGTGATTGCGCCCGGTCAGAAGCGCTGCCCGGGTTGGCGAGCAGAGTGCAGTGGTATGAAAGTTGTTGTACTTTAGACCTTCATTCGCCAATCTTTCCATGTTTGGCATATGGATAGGACCCCCGAAGGCACTCGATTGTCCGTAACCCATATCGTCGATCAGGATGATCATTACATTTGGTGCTTCTGCCGGCGCTTTGACGCTGAATGGCGGTGGTGCCTTAGCGTCTCTTGCGTCCAGGATAGTAGAGTGAGGGTATTTGGGGCTAGGTATAGGTAGTCGTGTACGATCAAGTTTTGAGGCGGCGTTCTCCTTTGCCAGGACTCCAGAGGCAAATGACATTGAAATCGAGAAAGTCACAGCTATCGACAAATGTATAAAACCCTTACTCACCTTTTTTCTCCTTTGTTTTAGAACTCTTTTCTTTCACACATCTGAAACCGACATGACAGGCGGATGAATCCGGGGTGGAGCTCATGCGCGCGCTTGTCCTGTAGCTGGCGCAATAGCTTGAAGCGCAAAGGAAAGAGCCGCCCTTCTGTACCCTCAGGTCATGTGCGTTAGGATGTCTCGTGTCCGCGCTATCCGCGGGACCTTGAGGATTTTTTATGATGCTATCGGCGGTATCGATGCCGATGCGCTTGCTGTAAGTTGAATTGTTGTATTTGTCCTGGCACCATTCCCAGACGTTCCCTGACATGTTGTACAGTCCGAATCCGTTTTTCGGAAAAGATTGGGCTGGAGCAGTTTTGTCATAACCATCCAGGGCAGAGTTTTGGACAGGAAAACGTCCCTGCCAGGTATTGGCTCTTTTTTCGTCTATTGGGTCGTTTCCCCAGGGAAATTTTTTTCCTTGCAAACCTCCTCTCGCGGCATATTCCCATTCCGCTTCCGTCGGTAGCCGTTTTCCGGCCCATTTGCAATATGCCTGGGCGTCATAGTAGGAGACGTGTACCACCGGATGATCTTCCAGTCCGGAAATAGAGCTATTTGGTCCGAGGGGGTGATTCCAGCAGGCCCCTTTGACCCATTTCCACCAGGCGGAATAATGGGAATTCGAACTATTTTGAGAAGGAGGTGTGAATACAAGCGAGCCGGGCGCCAAATCTTTTTCATTTGGCTTCGGAGTGTTGGCTGGTAAGTCTCTCTTCAGTTCATTCCAGGGCACTCTCTTCTCTGCGGTTGTTACATAGCCTGTCTTTTGAACAAATTCGCCAAACTGAGCGTTAGTGACTTCAGTGGAGTCCATCCAAAATCCCGATACTTGTACCAGGTGTCTTGGGAACTCATCAGCTCTACACTCAGAGTCAACCTCTTTCAAACCACCCATATAAAAAGTGCCACCGGGGATCCATACCATGTCTTTGACAACCGTGCCCTTGGCAACCATGCCTTTGACAGCGGCTATTTCCCCCGACTCCTGCTTCAAATCCTTTGCATATGCGTCTATTGTCGCGAATAAGCTAGTCAACAAGAAGAAGAGGATTAGGTGATTGATTGTAATGTTTCGGGCATTTTGTACCCGGACTTTGTTCAAAAGAAGTGTGCTCGAGCTGTAATAAAGTACCTGCGGAAATGATCTTCCCTAAAGAAAAGAGACCACGACGAGATCTTTTCAAATTTGCTGCGTTGGGGCAACCGATCTGTCCCTTCTATGTACGTTTGTTCATCTCTCAGGAAGTCTGAGACGTTTGATTTCGGTTCGTTGTCAGGTGCCTGCGGAGTAGTTAGGCGCGCCTTACATACTGCTGTAGAGCTTGATGATTCGCTCTATATCGGTCCTGGATAGACTGGGAGTTATGGTACTGCTACTGGTTTCGGGAGTGACACTGAAATACATTATGTCTTTTGTGCTTGTGCTATGGGAAAGACCCAGGGCATGCCCCAATTCATGAAGGCAAACACCGTAGAATTCATTGGCTGTCAGTCCG
>JAUIJG010000145.1 GCA_030431355.1 bacterium | reverse complement strand
CGCCTTCTAGCTTCCGCCTTATCCCCAAGAAGAGAATAGGCGCCGCCCACGGCCAGGCTTGTGCCAACACTTTTAAGAACCAGGTTTTTGAGAAACTCTCGTCGAGATGTTCTCTTATTCAAGTGGTTGTCCTCTCAGGTCTTCTTGACATCAAGGTGTTGCTTCTACGCTAATGCCTTTTCCTTAATACCTTAATCTACAGCAGACCAGGAATTCTTGTCTCATCGCTCTTTATTTTGCCTTTCTTAGTCGTTTTTTTGCCAGTTTAGGTCTGTCTGGGGCGACTTAATATCGACTTGTATAAGCTCGTAAGTTCTAATTGCCTGGCAAGCTTTTATTATATCGGTTAAATCTTGGAAGCCCATTGCTGAAATCAATCGGTAGATTTGGCGGTTTTTGTCGATCGCAAAGTAGAATCGATTTTGGAAACAGCTCCGTGAAAGCGGAAGCAGAAGAGACATCTTTTAGACAGGTGAATTAGGATGGTAACTAAATTGATGGAAGATAGTAAGTTATCGGAGAAGAGCAAGGCGCTTACAGCGAAGCTGGAAAAAATTCGTGAAGGTGGCGCTCCAAAGTATCATGAGAAGTTGAAGAAGGACAACAAGCTTTTCGTGCGTGACCGTCTCAAGCTGCTTCTTGATCCTGGATTTGAAATTGAAGATGCCACCATGGCAAACTGCGAAGCAGAAGGATTGCCGGCGGATGGTGTTGTCACCGGTATCGGCAAAATAGACGGTAGAAGCGTCTGCTTTATGGCCAACGACTCTACAGTTAAAGCCGGGTCCTGGGGCTGGAGAACAGTAGAAAAGATTATTCGAATTCAAGAGACTGCTGAAAAACTCAGAGTTCCTCTTATATACCTTGTTGATTCGGCTGGTGCCAGAATAACTGACCAGGTTGAGATGTTCCCCGGACGTCGCGGTGCCGGAAAGATTTTCCACAATCAGGTTAAATTGAGTGGTTTTATCCCTCAAATCTGCCTGCTATTCGGTCCTTCCGCAGCAGGTGGCGCCTACATACCAGCATTTTGCGACATCGTTATTATGAACGAGAAGAACGCCTCCATGTATCTTGGCTCTCCAAGAATGGCGGAAATGGTGATTGGCGAAAAGGTAACCCTGGAAGAGATGGGTGGTGCACGTATGCACTGCACCACTAGTGGTTGTGGTGATGTACTTGTTTCTTCCGAAGAGGAAGCAATTCAGAAGTGTAAAGACTATCTGAGCTTCATGCCTCAAAATTGCGATGAGAAAGTTCCGGCTAAGCCTCCTGTGGCTCCTAAAGAGTTTGAGAAGAGCCTGGAAGAGGTGATTCCCCAGCAAGAGAATATTCCCTTTGACATGTATCAGGTTGTTGATCGCCTGATAGATGAGGGCAGTTTCTTTGAGATGAAGAAACTCTTCGCTCCGGAGATTATTACCGGCTTCGTGCGATTGAGTGGTAGAACCGTCGGGGTGATCGCCAACCAATCCAGAGTAAAAGGTGGAGTTCTGTTCGTGGATTCAGCGGACAAGACAGCTAAGTTTGTCTGGCTTTGTAATGCCTTCAACATTCCTCTTCTATTCCTTGCCGATGTCCCCGGATTCATGATCGGCTCAGCGGTTGAAAAAGCCGGAATAATCCGGACGGGAGCCAAGATGATCTCTGCGATCTCTTCGGCGGATGTTCCCAAAATCTCGATAATCGTGCGGAAAGCATATGGTGCGGGTCTCTATGCCATGTGTGGACCGGCCTTTGACCCTGATGTCTGTCTGGCTTTACCTACGGCTCAGATTGCTGTTATGGGTCCGGAAGCTGCTATCAACGCCGTCTACGCCAACAAGATTGCTGAGAAGCCACCGGAAGAGCGTCAGGCCTATGTAGAGCAACTGAGAGACGAGTACAGGAAAGATGTCGATATCTATAAGCTCAACTCGGAAATGATTGTGGATGGCATGGTTACTCCGGCGAATCTTCGTCAGGAGTTGATCAGCCGCTATGCTGTTTACGAGACCAAGAGAATCGAGCTTCCCAGGAAGAAGCAAAGCGTCTTACCTGTGTAACCTTCACCGGTGCCGTCAAGCTTGACGCCGGCATAGGTTCTTTTCAGGGAGTTATTCCGAATTCGGAATAACTCCCTTATCAATTAAGTCGGTTTTCCAGATTAAAACAGCCACCAGGTATTGCCTAAATCAGCTAATTCCTATCCACCCTCAGCCAGTCGGAATAAGTTTGATTTATTTGGATTAGCAAGCAAAAAAAAGGAAGGTCTATAACCTTCCAACCATAGAATCAAATTCAATTTTGCAGCCCGTTACCAGGTGCTCAACCCCACCAGAGCAAAAGCGAAGAAGATGATCAGATATAGCCAGGTGTTTGTCAGTTTGTAGGTGGTCATCAACTTTTCCTCTGATAGACTCTGGCTCTTTTGGCTTACCGATTGGATACTGGGGCTCATTTACTTCTAATTAGAGACTTACTGTCTTCACTGCTGCCTTTCCCTGTTTGATTGAAAAGGTTCAAGAAGTCCTTTCAAATTGGGCTTTCAAAAGGCGTGAATAAGCTTGATCCTGACTAGTCAATTGATCGTGACTGCCATGTTCAATAATTCGACCTTTTTCAAGGACAATGATTCTATCAGCATGGCGAATTGTAGACAAGCGATGGGCTATCACGATTACGGTTCGTCCACGCATCAAATTGTTCAAAGCCTTTTGCACCATTGCTTCGGACTCGTTGTCAAGGGAGCTAGTGGCTTCATCCAAGATTAAAATAGGTGCATCTTTGAGGATTGCCCGGGCGATGGCCAGTCGCTGTTGCTGTCCTCCCGAGAGGCGCATGCCTCGCTCTCCGATATAGGTTTCGTATCCGTCCGGCAGCGCTTCTACGAAGTCGTGGCAGTATGCGGCTCTGGCTGCTTCAATTACGGCTTCACGACTGGCTCCGGTATTACCCAGACGAATATTCTCTTCCACCGTGGTGCTGAAGAGGAAGTTGTCCTGGGTTACCACCGCTATCTGAGCGCGAAGAGATTGAATATCATAGTTGGGAATTGGCTCTTCATCTATGAGTATGGCACCGGAGGTAGGGTCGAAAAAGCGTGGTACCAGATTGGCTATGGTGGATTTGCCCGCACCCGAAAGTCCCACCAGTGCGAACATTTTTCCGGCAGGCACTTCAAGATTTATATCGTCGAGGACCAGAGTTTCGGTACCCGGATAGTGAAAGGAAACATGGGAAAATCTGATGTCGTGGGATCTCTCCGGCAATTTTTTCGCATCAGGCGCATTGACCATTTCCGGCGCCAGGTCTAAAACTTCGAAGATTCGTGTGGCAGCCGCCAGCGCAGGTTGAATCACTCCGGTGATCCGCCCCAGGGTCTTGAGGGGGGAGTAGAGCAGCATCAGGGCGATGGTGAAAGAGGTGAGCGCCCCTATGGTCATGTAGTTGTTCAGCACCTGGTATCCGGCTACCCAGATAACAGCGGCTATTCCAACCGCTCCAATCAGTCCCAGAATGGGAGACATGAGCGCTTCATTTCTGACCGCTTTCATGGTGGCATTGAAAAAGTCCTGGTTGGTCTGTTTGAATTTATTGATTTGATACTCTTCCAGGTTGAAAGATTGAACAATCTTGACGCCTTGAATAGATTCGCCCAGAACTCCGACAAGGTCTCCTATGGCTTCCTGCCCTCGTCTAGAAGACTTGCGAATCTTTTTGCCCAACACTATTGTCGGTATCACAATCAAAGAAAATATCGATAGAGCTATTACACTTAACCAGAAGCTCTGGTAAAGCAAAACCGCAGCCAGGGTAAGCAATGTGACCAGCTTACTGATCATGGTCTGAAATGTTTGGGATATTGCGTTTTCGATTATCGCGATATCATTGACCACCCGCCCGATTAAAACACCTGATTCGTTTTTTGAATGGAACTGTAGGGGTTGTTCTTCTATGTGCCTGAAGAGCTGATTGCGCAGGTCTCTGATGGAAGAAGCTCCCACGAAGCGGATTAGATAGGATTCGAGGAATCTGAACAAGCCTTGCAGGGCAGCGATAACAAGGATAGCTACCGGGACCCACATGAGTAGCTCCTGATGTCCTTCCACAATAATCTTCTGGAGTCCCTGACCGGCTAAATAAGCCATAAGCGCTTCCATGGACCCTGATGGAATGGCGGCTAACAATCCGAATATGAAGGCTACTTTGTACGGCTTTATATATCCTAAGAGCCTCAGGTAGAGCTGTACACTTTTCTGGGAGAGGAGTTTATTCAACCTTCAACAAAATCCTATTTAGAGGCGGATACTGGATAAAAACTGATGATTATGCGCTATCTACTGGGTCTGGCTGCAAATATTTGAGAATTTCTTCTGCACAATTTGTAATGTAATTGCCTTTGCCCAGCCGATCTTTGATGGACGAGAGTTCTTTAACTATCTCCTTTTGCAAGCCTGGCACATCCAGTAAGTCGTTTGTATATCTTACGAACTGTTTGGCGGAACAATCCAGTTGTAATAGTTCAGGAACCAGTTTTTTTCCTGCTAATAAATTCGGTAAGCCAACGTTCTTGATGGTTTTGACCACTAAAACAATAAAGTAACTAATCCAGTCACCACGGTAAAAAATGAGCATGGGTTTAGCAAACATGGCTACTTCAAGGGTTGTGGTCCCGGATTTTGCCCAGACCATATCGCTATGTTGCATAGCGGCATAGTTCTTGTCCTGGCTTATGATAAATATCTCTTTGTCGACATGATTAGCCAGATCACAGCGGGCAAGAGCCTTTTTGAAAAGGTCCTCCATATTCTTGCTGGCCATGGAGACTATGAACTTCATGCCGGGTCTTTTCTCAATCAGCTCTTCCATGGCCTGGAGCAAAACAGGGCTATGGTCCAGGAGTTCTTGCTTCCGACTGCCAGGAAAAATGGAGACTATCTCTTCAGCCTTCTCCATGCCGATGCTTGCGAGGAAGTCGTTCTTTTCCGGTAAATCCTTCTCTTTCGGTATCTGTTCGCTTAATGGATGTCCGACAAAGCGGGAAGATATGCCGTGCTCCCGGAGAATGGCCTCTTCAAAAGGAAAAATCACCAGGGCTCTTGAGATATTCTCTTTGATTTTGTTGATGCGCCAGGGGCGAGAAGCCCATACCTGGGGGGTTATGAAATAAACTATGGGCAGATCTTTGAAACGGTCTCTGACTTTGCTGGAAATTCTCAAATTGAACCCGCCATAATCAACCAGAAGGAGCAAATCGGGCTTTCTCGCCTCTATTTCGGCGCAAAGTTCTTTTTCCAGTTTTAGAATGAGAGGGATTCTCTTGGCAACGGCACTGATGCCGAATACTGTGAATTCTTCCAGGTGATGCAGCAGTTCAACACCGGCTTCCTTCATTCTGTCGCCGCCTACTCCCCAGAAAGATATGTCCGGGCGGCTCTCCTTCAATTTTTTGATCAATAAGCCTGCATGGCGGTCAGCGGAGACATCGCCGACAATGGTCATTACCGAGGAGTTTTTTGATTTTGAAATTTCGTCTTCGGACATTCTTGATGGATGCTCGGACTTACGGATGTTTGGAACTTTCTGTCAGGTCTGTTTTTAGAAAAACTTTGAATTGTTTATACAGTGCCATGATGCAGGGCGACACTGCCGCCTGCAAGGGCTGTGTGTTTAACTTTTTCCAGACCGACTATCTCGAATCTTTCGCTTATCTGTTCGGGGTCGGGATAAGTGCTCATGGACTCCGGCAGATAGGTATAGGCGTTTCGATCATTTTGTAGAATCGAGCCTATAACAGGGACAACCGAGCCAAAAAAGAATTTAAAGGCGGGTGCGAATATAATCCCCTCGGGTCTGCCCAGATCCAGGTTGATAACCAGTCCGCCGGGTTTTACCACCCGTCTCATCTCGGAAAGACCAAGATTTATGTTGGTCAGGTTCCGGAGGCCGAAGCTGATTATCGCTCCATCAAAACTGTTGTCATCAAAAGGGAGATTCTGGGCATCGCCTTCAATCCATTCCAGATCACAACCGCTTTTTGTCGACTGGTTCTGGAAATCCTCGGCTCTGGTTTTAGCCACCGAGAGCATGCCGGCGGAAAAATCAAGACCGGTTACTCTGTCGCCCTTTTTAAGTCTATTGGCTATTGTCAGAGCAAGATCCCCTGTTCCGGTACAAACATCAAGAAAGTGCCGGGGGAGATCAGAAGAGTTCCCAGGGTCCTTAGAGTCAATAGGAATGCTGTTGACAAGAAGGTCCACCGCCCTGGCTTTCCAGAGCCGGTGCATACCGAAGCTGATCACGTCGTTCGTTAGGTCATAGCGCTTCGCTATGCGCTCGAACTGGGCGTGGACATACTCATACTTCTCTTCATTACTGGGAAGAGTGTAAGCCATAGTTTCTATCTAACAATTCCGAAGCCGAGCAATATGCAGCAGATCAGGAAAGCGATTGAGACTCCCCAGGTCATTCTATCGAGACCAGCTTCCGCTCCGCGCTTACCCGAGAACATCGTAGCTCCACCGCCAATTCCGCCGAGCCCTTCGCCTTTTGGAGAGTGCAAGAGGACAAGACCGATAATCATTAATGCAAATATCGTGGTGGCGACTAGGAGCGTTATATATAGAGGGCTCATCTGAAATCCTGGTTCAATTGGGACAAGATTCGGATTATAGCTCAATCAGGCTCATAACATGGGCGTAGATGGAGGAAGCCGTTAAAATCCTTATTAGTTCCGGCTGCCGCCGCTTAAATTCCGGCCAATCTGAGCAAGATATTAATGGCAGTTGGTTTTGTTATGCAGGACAGGTTTTGAGAGTTTTACTTTACGGACAGGACAATCAAAAAGCTGAATCGCTGGGCCGTGTCATAGCCCGAATAGATTCGGTCGACCTGGATGTGGCTCGCAACGAAGAGGAATTCCTGACCAAACTGAGGAATGCCTCCCAGGGTATAGGGACAGAACTTGATCTCCTGGTGATCAGAGTCTCCCCGGACGATAACTCCACCCTTGCCCTCCTGGGCATTCTGGCATCGGAGAGCCATGAGATGCCGGTAGTCTGCGTGCTTGAAGAGGGTTCTGAAGAAGAAGCCGTCAAACTCATTAAGTATGGAGCCGGTGATGTTTTATTTGAAACCGATGCCGACCAAGATCATCTAAAGAATACCTTTGTCAGAGTTGCCGCCAGATCATTCTCCGGTGGGCAACTGCAGACCAAGATGAGTGATTTTGTTCTGACCAACAGTTTTGATGGGGTTCTTGCCCTGGATCTCCATATGAGAGTGATGCTCTGGAATCGTTCCATGGAGAGAATGTTCGCAAAAAAACGTTTGAGCGTGCTGGGAAAGATAGCAACCGATGTACTTCCCTTTGAGGGAATCGCTCATGAGTTGAAGCGGGCCATGGGTGGCGAGTCTTATGCCGGAATGAGAAAAGTGTTTATCAACAGGGAGCAAAAACGTTACTACCAGCCGTTTTACGCTCCTCTAATATCGAGGACCGGTAGCGTAATCGGTGTCATGGGTATTTTCAGAGACCTGACCGAACTGGTGGAGAAAGAGAACGAGATAGTCGAACTTAAGGCCAGGCTCAGCAAAGTCGCAGATTCTATACCTCAGATGCTCTGGATTGCTGATGCTTCAGGAGAGAGAAACTTTTTCAATAAGCGATATCTGGAATTTGCAGGAGCGAAAAGCAGTCACCTTGTTGATGAAGGATGGCTAATGGCTGTCAGACCGGATCAACGCTCAACTTATACCAGGGTGTTGAAAGAAGCGATAGAGAAGAAGCAAGGATTTCACATTGAATACCAGATGAGAAATCATGAAAACACTTATCGCCGAGTGATGGACTCCTGCGCGCCGGTATCCGGTGAAAACGGTAAATTCTTAGGCTTCATCGGGTATTGCACGGATATGAGCTCCAGTGGTACCACCATGCATAGAATGGACGCGCTCACCGGCACCAGATCATTCTCTGATCTTGGGGGCAAACAGAAGAGGCGACGAAGATCAACCAGCGACCAGATCAGCAGCACGATGGAGAACGCACCACTGGGAGTGTGGAAGCTCGATAGAGATCTGAATATTCTCACTGTAAGTCGTTCTGCTGCCGGGCAGCTCGGCTGTGATCCCGAAGACTTAAAAGGAAAGAAATTCACCGATACCGTCAAGAACATTTCCGAAGATTCTCTCCTTGAGGTGATGAATGAGCGTTCTTCATTCCAGCTCAACGCCCATGTGATAGACATGAACGGCGATTCTAAGGGTGAGGGGGCGCGCTTTTGGGATGTGGCCGCCTGGCCACTTCTAGATAGAGCCAAAGAAGTTATTGGGGTTTGTCTGAGCACCATAGAAGTTGAAGGAAGGGAAGAAGACAAAGGTAAAGAAGCTTTTGTGGCAACCCTTGTCCATGACCTGAAGACACCATTAATTGGCGCGGATAGAACCCTGGAGATGCTTATAGACGGCTCCATGGGAGAGTTCGAGGGAGCTCAATCGGAAGTGCTTTCCATGTTGCAACGCAGCAACCGTGGGCTGCTCCGCATGGTTCAAAATTTGATTGAAGTTTATAGATATGATTTTGCCAAGCCTAAATTCGACTTTGTCTCCACCTCTCTCTTTGACATGGCTCTTGATTGTGTCAATGAACTGTCCGCACTTGCAGAAGAGAAGAATGTAAATCTGGAAGCGAATCTGGTGGAAGGGCAGGGTATGGTGGAAATTGATGAACTCTCGGTGAAGAGGGTAATCATCAACCTGATAGATAACGCCATCAAGTTTACCCCCCAGGGCGGTCTGGTCAGAGTCTGGGGAGAAGAGACACCGAATACGGTTACTATTTTCGTAAAGGATTCTGGAATCGGAATATCCCAGGACGAAATTCCTCGGGTCTTCGACAAGTTCTGGCGCAGTCCCACAAACACTGGGCAGGCTGTGGGAACCGGTCTTGGTCTGTATCTATGCAAACAGGTGATCGATGCTCACCAGGGAGAGATTAGCGTGGAACCCGGCCAGGAGAAGGGGACGCTTATGAAAATCTCTTTGAATATCTAGCTGAATTAAGCGGTGGTAGGAGGCTGATCTCTGTCCAGATATTTCTGAAGAATGATGGCCGCAGCTTGCATGTCTACCAACTCCCGATTCTCACCGGTGCGGACTCCCTGGACAGTGAGGGTTCTGATGGCCGAAACGGTTGTCAGCCTTTCGTCTTCGTAAACAACCGGAATTCCTGATACGCGCGCTAACTTGCTGGCGAAAGCTTTCACTTTCTCCGCCTGGCTTCCCGATGAGCCATCCATATTGAAGGGTAGCCCGATTACGATGGTTTTCACTTCATGGCGGAGGGCGATTGCTTTGATGACTCCGGCATCATGCTTTGTGTTTTTTCTAGTGATCGTCTCGAACCCGACCGCAGTCAATCCTAGAGGGTCGGATATTGCTATACCGATCCTGCTATCACCGATGTCAAGTCCCATTGATTTTGGTTTCTCGCTCATGGATTAGATTCTACATCAGCTATTAATTTGCATACAAATCCAATTTAGTTAAGAATAGTCCTTTGGTTTTTAGGAATGAATCCATTGAAAATATACTTAGTTAGACATGCAATTGCCGAATCCCTGGCCGGTTCCAATTACAAAACAGACGCGGAGCGACCGCTCACCGAAGCTGGTATTGCCCAGGCTAAAATGGTGGCAAGCGCTTTGAAAGCTCTGAGCGTCGACCTGGATTTGATTCTGACTAGTCCATACAAAAGAGCCCGACAGACGGCGGAAGTGTTCTCTGAGAGCTTCAACTGCGAACTTCAGGACAATTCAAGATTGGCTCCTGGGGTGGCGGTGAAATCTTTTATTGAATCTTTGCAAAACTATCAGTCGAAGAACTCACTGATGTTGGTCGGACATGAACCGGATATGGGGGAATTGGTCTCCTCCCTGGTGGGTGGCAGCCAGATCTTCCGCCTGCCCTTTAGAAAGTCCGGAGTCTGCTGTGTCTCCAGTTCTGAGGTTCCACCAGCTCTTTCTGCGACATTGGAATGGATGATTACTCCGGAGTTAATTACCGGACTTGTTCGCGCTAGTGTTTGACATCAATTTCTAATATGATAGATGTAATCGTTTTCATCCGATATCAATTATTTGGAGTTTGCTTTTGGAACTTATCGATCGCTACAGGGGCAGTTTATTCGGCTTAGCAATAGGCGATGCCATGGGAGCCCCGGTAGAATATCAGGAACCGGGCAGTTTTGATCCGATTGATGGTATGACCGGTGGTGGCATCTTCAAGGTTCGCCCCGGCGAGTTCACCGACGAGGCCTCAATGGCCCTTTGTCTTGCTGAGAGCCTGATAGAAAGCCGCGGCTTCAATCCATCCGACCAGATGGACAGGTATCTGAAGTGGTATCACCAGGGTCACCTGAGCAGCCAGGGATGGTGCTTCGATGTCAGTGTGATTAATAGAAAAGCGATACTCGCTTATGAATCGAGTCGTCAGCCCTTCGGTGGTCTTGCCGATGAGGACACAAATACCAATGGCTCTCTGGCAAGAATCGCTCCTATTCCGCTTGTCTATTCGAGCAAAGCTGAGAAAGCATTGGATTATGCCGGTGAGTGCTCAAGAACCACCCATGCTCACAGGCAATGCATAGATGCCTGTCGTTACTTCTCGGCCCTGGTGGTCGGTGCACTACATGAAGTGCCCAAAAAAGACCTTCTAAAAGGTATCTATTCCCCAGTCAAAGACTACTGGACCCACAGACCTCTAGATTCCGCCGTGGAGGCTGTCGCTAAGGGCTCCTATAAAAAATTGAAGAAGGTTGATCTGGCTCCGGATTCCAATGTGATCAGCTGTCTGGAAGCCGCTCTCTGGGCATTTCATAAGAGTAAGTCCTTCGAGGAAGGAATGCTTTTAGCCGTTAATCTCGGCTTCGATGCCGATGCCACCGGAGCCGTTTATGGACAACTGGCAGGCGCCTACTATGGAGAGTCCGAGATGCCGGTGGCCTGGAGATCCCAGGTCGCACTTGCCCATGTAATCAGGCGTTATTCAGAGCAACTATTTGCTCTTGCCCAGACGATGTAGTCATAACTCCGGATTTTAAATCAAAATTTTGCGAGACTCAGGTGGTCAGAGCTGCGGCTAGAGGCGCCGGCGGTGCCACATCTGCCCGCATGGCTTCTTCTACCTCTTCGGCTGTGATTGCCCAGACATAAAGGCAGGTGTAGAAGGCTGAACGAATATATATGGAGAGCGCTGTCACCAGGAGGACAAGTCCTGCCCAGGCGAAAGCCACCATCAGTACCGGTGCCGAGGTGAATCCTGTTCCCAGGTACCAGACACCACCGAAGCCTGCTACTCCGATACCGTAGACGATAGCGGTGAAACCTTTACAGATCAGGTCCACACCCACTTCACCCACACCTATGGTCAATAGATTCCCCTGGGCCATTTTGTCGGCCCGCTTCATGGCTCCCCAGAATGAGGTTCCTTCGATGACGATAGCCGGTAAAATCAGGTGACCGGCAAGGGTCCAGAATACTTCTATGATTCCGGCCAGGAAATTGAAACCGAATCCGAAAACTCCGCCTGCTCCGCGCTTATGACGCAGCCAACCGGCGATTCTTTTGGCGATTAGGGTAGCCATTCCCAGCATGATTATGGCAGGAAGGCTGGTCAGCACGGCTGCTGCGGCGGTGGAGAACTTTCCGGATCCTCTACCTTCCGTCAAGTGGCTGTAGACCAGCGCGGTGGTTACCCCTTCCAGGAAGCGGTTGGTCAGCCACCAGATAGCCAGAATTCCAGTAACAGCAAGGGCTGTATCCGAACTCATGGCGTTCATGGAACCTCCCATACCGGTTGGATCCATGGGACCGTTAACTCCCAGCATATTAAGCTTGTTGCCCATGTCTGCTCCGCCTTGCAGAAGTCCCTGGCCTTGCTTGGCAAAATTAGTGGCTGACTCGGAATAGCCTCCGAAATGCGTTTTAGCCTGAACGAAAAGCAAAATAGCAAAGAAGATATTGCTTACCACCGTTACCAGAGAAGGAAGAAGCAAACGTTTGTCGTGCCAGCCCATACGGATACTTGCCCATATCAGCCGGAAACCTCGTCCTATAGA
>JAUIJG010000585.1 GCA_030431355.1 bacterium | reverse complement strand
CTTTTAGAGGAAATGAATCTACTCTCCTCTAAAATCAACTCCTTCATGACAAATTCTTCTACCACCGGCACAGGCAATCTCTCCCACGACGAATGGTTCCGCAAGTACGGCAGCAAACCGAACAGTAAAGGATACCTCCCCAACGCTCCCCTGAGACAGGCTCATATAGACAGTATGCAAGCGGAGCTTGATGGAAATATTCAAGACGCTCTAAGCGCCGGATATATTTCCTGGAACGAATCCAGAGACTTTCAAAACCGCCTCAATCAAATAAAGAATGACGAAATCATTTATCTTAAAGACGGCAGAGTAGACTATTCCGAAGAACAAAAGCTTTTGAGCAGCCTTCGCAATCTCAGACATGATTTCAATGAAAAGACCGGTTATCGATATGGCTATCGAGACGGACGCAGCAGTAGCCACCGAGGATACAGGGACCACAGAAATCGAAGAAGAAGAATCGCCCAGAAGCCCCTTTTGCATCAGAGAATTGCCGCAGGTATATCCCAGGGCAAAATCAGTCGCTCGGAAGCCAGGGAACTATACAGCCTGGAAAATAAGATCCATAATCTTGAATCTCAGCTGCGAGGAAATCACAACTATAGCTTTGAGCAGCAAAAGAATATGTTCAAAGAACTTGAGCAGCTAACCGAAACCATAGATAAGAAGTTGCTTGGAATTTAGTCGGTCTATTACCGAAGGAGATAGAAGATGTCTAAAATCGAAACCAGAGCGCTGGCCGGTCTAATTGTTTCAGGCGCAGTTCTTCTAACCACTGCATGCGGTGGCGGAGGACAGGGTGGAGCGCCACAGCAGGGCATGGGAGGAAACATGCAACAACCTGCGGCAGGTGGCATGCAGCAACAAGGTGGAGCCCCGCACACCATGACCGACGTCCAGGGCGGCTGGAAGAGGATCGCCATCAACGGTACCAGCACTTCCTTTGAAATGCCGGCCCCGGTTGATGCGCAACAGAGCGAGACCGGTATGCTTCGCTATGTGTCGAAACAAGGAAAACGCTCATTCACAGTCGGAGTCAGCTCTCGACAGTTCCAGCAGGATCAAAAGAATGGTGTCACCAATGATGCGGCTCTGGACACCTGGGCGGATCAAATATTGCAAGCCAACCTGCGCACTTTTGAACAGATGAAACTCAACCCGAAGATAAACTTAGTCGGCAAATTCAATGTGGGGAATTCCCAGGCGATTCAATACTCCGGCAAAGTCGGAAAAGCTGATGTCACCTATATTTGCTATGTCACGGATCTGGCCCTCTACTATCTGGAAGTGATAACCCAGAACCCTCAGAGCCCGGAAGTGCAGAGATTCATCAGCTCATTCAAGCCTTGATCTGCTTCTAAAACCGGACATTATTTTCGAACAGGTCCGCTCACCTGAAATGAACTATTAGCGAATCATCAACCAGAAACATAGCGCCAGGGCAACAAGGTTCAAAATAAAGGCGGTGATTGATTTGCCGGTCCACTCTTTTTCAACCATCAGCAAAGAAAGAGAGGCGATGGAAATGCCCAGACAGATATGAGCCGGTTGAGAGCCGCCGGATAGAAAGGCGAACATAAACAGAATGGTTGTGGTAACAGCCGGGGCTATGTTTCTTCTCTCTCTTTTTATATCGATCATCTTAAAAACTTCCTTTTGACAAAGAACTAGATTTTGTCACTATCTTCGGTGGCTACCTGCCGGGCCATTGATGTATTGCCGAATGCCGCTCAAATTTAACTTCCCTTTCTACTATCCTAGCCATGAGTTTTAGGAAGTATTGTTAGGAATCACTATATGTTTTTATCCTGAACCAGAAACAAAATGGGTCGGGTACCACCTTTGAGGGAGAAGCGTCATCCCCCATAGCGGGCAGGTTTTCAGACTTATTCCCCAAAAAACAGGAAAGAACGAAGAGCACCATCTGCGCTCTATTCGTGATCTTCGTCTTCCAACAATGGCATATCGGGGTGGTCGTTGTCGGTGAGCCAATTATGATAAACCAGCGCCGAAGCCATGGTAAAAGCCATAGCTAGTGCCAGCGGTCCAAACAGAGTAGCCGATATCAAAGTGAAAACACCGGCGAAAAGAAGATCCATCAGACCAAGGGTGATGAACATTCGATCAGTATCGTGCCAACTCTGCTTCATCGCTTTGATGGGACCATACTTTCTGTCCACTATATAGAAGGGCACAAGCTGCCACTTCAAATAGAGAAGGACTCCAGGAACAACAAAGATCATTCCCAGCCCT
>JAUIJG010000144.1 GCA_030431355.1 bacterium | reverse complement strand
GAGCCAAAACCAGCAATGTACCTATAATTACAATATTTCTCTGATTTACCCTCTTCTCAGGCTGTATATCCGGATGAGCTTTTAATACCAGGGTCTGGGTAATATTGAGCTCTTCAGAATCTTCTTCGATATCAAAATCCTGGTACTCTTCCAGATCATAGAGCGACTCAAGATCATCTTTTAGCTCTTGCACGGAGTTATAGCGATTGCCTGGCTCGACGGCCAGACAATGGGCAAGAATATCCTCCAACTCCTGGGGGAATTTTTTCCCGGTTTTAGCCTCCAGGCTGGGCGCCTTCTGACTGATCTTCTGATTGAGCGTCTCGAAGGCCGTCTCTCCAAGGAATGGCGGAGTGCCTGCCAGGGTTTCAAAAATCAAACATCCCAGGCTATAAATATCGGTGCGAAAGTCCACCAGGCTACCGGTTGCCACTTCCGGGCTGAGATAGGAAGGAGAGCCGAACACCCTTCCGCCGGTGGTCAGCTGCTGTTCATCTTTTTGAAATCTGGCCAGCCCAAAATCCACCAGCTTTGGCACAATCTTCCCATTGGGCTCTCGGGCTAGCATCACATTTGACGGTTTCACATCCCTGTGCAAAATACCGAGTTTGTGGGCATGGATCAGTCCGTCGCATACTTTCAAAATGATGGGCAAAGCCGAAGCCACGGAATACGGACCTTCATTGTCGACCTCTTCCCCCAGGGTGCCGCCTTCCAGATACTCCATCACCAGAAACAATCTGCCGTCATTGTTCTGCCCAAAGTCCACAACCCGGACTATGTTGCGATGGTTCAGCTTAGCGGCCGTGATCGCCTCGCGTTGAAATCGTGTCGCTTCCTCATCGGAGACATCATTAAGGAGAAACTTCACCGCCACAATGTTGTTCAAAACCGTATCCCGGCACTTCAAAACAACACCGACTCCACCGCGCCCGATGCAGTCAATCACCTCAAAACGACCGGCGATTAACGACGGCATGAGATCTACTATATTTGAGACAGATGCTAAATCCCTGGGATTCATGATCAATTCTCTAGCTTCCTATTTATAAGGAAGAATATATATATAATGTGGCGGATTCGTGGAAATTTCAAAAGAGAATGAAGCATGGTTGATCAAAGAGAGAAATTTAGAACCCGAGTAGATGAAGCTGGAAAGATGATTGAGGCAATCTATGGCGAGCAAGCCCCAGATGATATGGAGAGCTTCTTCCAGGATAGCGAATCCGGTCGAGCCTTCTTTGTCGCCTGGCTGACCAAGGACTGGCCTCTATCCGGTCCCGCAGCAGAGACTATTTTTATCAAACTGAAAAAGCACACGGAACAGCTTTCCGACATCCTGGTCAAAAATCTTGTAATGTCGAGCGCCATGGCAATCACACATCAACGAAACGGCAATAGCAGCCTGGAAAGTGATTCTTTAAAAGTAAAAGAGAGAGCCGGGTTTGTTCTAGACAAGCTCATGGATGAGCACATCGAAGAAAAGCTGAGAAACCTGAAAGCAGCAATTATTGCGGCAAAATCCGAAACGGAAGTGAACGGAGATGATGGAATCGAAGTGTTCAGCCAATTCTTGAAGCGGTGGCGATATGATATCAACCAGCTGGAGGAGATGGAAAAGTCTATTGAATCTGTCGGTCGCTAGACTTCTACTTTGACTCTCTCAGCCTGTCTCTCTTTGGACTTATCCAGATAATAATTGCGGATCTCGTTCAAATCTTCCTTGCAATCAACCCACATCTCAAGGAATCCGCAGTCGCAGCACACATAAACAGCCGGTGCCACTTTCTTTACCAGACCTGTGGTAATGCCGATCTGACGTCCTCGGGTCAAGCCAAAGGCGGTGGCGACAAAGTCTTCACTATCACACTTGGGACAAGTCTTATGATCACTCATGGCAAAACCCTCTCTCGCCGAGGCGATGGCAGTCGGTATGTTGAGGATTCAAGTATAGATCAAGCAGTCCCCGTATTGAAGCAAGGATTATCTTAAGTTACGAGGAAATTGGTGTCTGACGCCTTAGTTGATACTCACATGCCTGGCAGAAGTTGCTCTGACTTATCGGCTCATGGGAATGAATGCGGTTCCTGTGGGAGTAGCGACCGGCATAAAGGTAGCGGGCGGACCGAAGGCGGCGCGCATGATAAAGAGAGTTCCCACTGCCGCTCCTGCGGGTGCGGCTGCCACAGCGCCTTTTCTAACAAAGGAGCCCACTTTTCCAATCGCTTTGGCAAACTTACCGCGTTTGGAGCCGGAGACCTGACCTCGCTCAAAATCTCCGCTTGAGCTATTAGCCGTAACTTTACCCTGTTTCAACTCTTGAAGCTCCTGCAGCATCCGTGCTTCCTGGAGGGCAAGCTCCTGCTGTTCATAAGGACTCTTGGTGTTGAGATTAGATGTGTGATAACCGTTGCCTGGCTGGGACGGATTAAACTGCTGCTGGGGAGGCAAGTTGCCTGTCACATAACCGCCCTGATTGGCCATGGGCTGAAAGCCCTGGGCCGGCACCTGCTGGAAAGCACCATTAACCATTCCACCGCCACTAAGCCCGGGAACATTGCCCTGGTTCAGGGGCATGAATCCTTGCTGACTGTATGCTTGCTGGGCGAAGGCCGGCAGACATACCAGGGTGGCGAATACGGCTATTAAGGCTGAGAGATGGAAATTTTTCATTGATTTATTCTTTGGGGTTTTTGGAAGCTTTGCGCTTGCGGTTCTATCACTGTCTACAGTTTAGAAAGCGAACCCCCGAGAGTAAATGCGAGTTTCCCCATGGGGCTACGTGAAATCACGTAGTAAGGCGGAGAATATTCTCTTATTTAAAGCTACGGGAAAGAATATAAGTTCAGAGTACAGGTAATGTAGCTTACCAACTTGACTGACATCAAAGGCGCGCCTAAGATCGAGGTTCGCTGCCACACATTCTATCTCTGGGGCAATTGGAGGGAGACCATGGGTGGCAGCCCTACTTGTCTAAATTTCGGCCAAAAACAAATAGAATTCGGAAAAAATCCGAATCCTATTTGCAGAGTATGGCAGAATCGCTCTTTTAAATCTGGTAAGTGGCTATGGAGCTGGGATTGGTGTTGTTCCGTATGGATACTTTATTCAATCTGTTTGCCGATTGACCGCAAAACGTAGTCATTCATCCCTATCCCTGGGTAACTAGTGATTGCTAGTGGCTCCATAGCCTCGTATTCGTCAATCTTCAATTATCATAGTCAAAGCTCGCCCAGAGGCAATTAGCGTTTAACTATAATTTTGTGGGGTGAAACTTATATTCATTCCCAACTCTTATCTAGCTCTCTTCCAGCACCCTCAAAAACAGGAGTGAGAGCGGAACTTATGGCTTTTCTTATACGAATATATATACAAACTTAGCCCGGCCCGTGAAAAGCCGGGGGCATAATGGTAGCAGGCATATTAGTTTAGGTCTCCAGATGGTGGACGCTCCGGAGGCGGATGGGCTTACAAATAATCGATACACGAGTATGTCTTTCAACAAGAATAAAAAAACGAGAATAACGGAGACTAGTTCTGAGCCTGAGCAATATGACCTTTCTTTTGCTTACTCGTTTAATTGGGAAAGACCGGAAGAACAGATAAGGGAGGCACTCAAGGTGTTGCTGTGTAATAAAGAAGAAAATGGTGGAAACACAGAGCCAAAGAGAGCGGAGGTCATGACTAAGACTAGGAATAAAGAAGAAGATCTTCGAAAACAGGCTATTAAAGAAAACGCCGCTCTAGAAGCGGCTAGAATCAGGTGGCTTTTGGCGATCAATCCAAACACACCGCCACCGGTGCTCGATCATTTGACCAGAAATGCTCCGACTCCATTGCTGGAGCGAATCGGTGAACACCCTCGGGCGCACTCAACCACCCTGGCTAGACTGGCTGTCCATAGCGATTCCCAGGTGAGAGCTAGCGTGGCTGAAAATCTGAACGCTTCGATGAAAACGATCTGGAATCTGGTTCGTGACCCCAGCCCTGATGTCAGATTAAGATTGGCGGAGAGCTATACCGTACCTATTGCGATCCTACGGGTTCTGGCTGAAGACGAGAATCCTTATGTTGCATCAAGGGCCCAGACAACCTTGCTTAGACTGATGAGGGAAGTGACGGATCTGAAAACAGCCTGAAGCTGTTCAGACAAAATAGGCAGCCCTGGAATAGTGGCGCAAATATACGAAGGCTCCGAATCTTATTCAGTCGGAGCCTTCAAGTCTTTAAACATAACGATGGGCATGGCACTTGTCTGGGCAACTTTTCTGGCCACCTTTGCGGCTGACAATAATAGACCGATGTCTTTGCAGTCTTCCGGAACTCCGGCAATACCGAAGGCGCTTACTAGAGAGCCGGGATCCATACCGGCGGACAATCCCTTACTGCGCAAAACTTCCAAAACACGATGGGAGAAAATTGCCGCCGAAGCAGTTTCGGTGTACGGGAGGAGAATTGCGTAGCTGAGCGTTTCGAAATGGGCCGCGATGTCGATCGGTCTCATTATGCTGGCCAGCCGTTTGCCGACTTCTGCCACCTGGGTTACATTCAAGGGCTCAAGCTGATTTCCTTTAGCAACCCAGAGATCAAAAACTATCACCGTAAATGGTGAATTAGCGTATTGGGCACGGAAAAATTCTTTTTCAAGGAAGTACTGGAATGCGGAGAAGGAAAACAAACAGCTGTCGGCACGCAAAAACGAGACCGACACACTGGTAATCGCGTTTCGATCAAGATGGGTCGAGGTAAGATGTTTTGTTTTGTCGGGCTTTTGAGGCTTATCCGAGATCCGCACCAAACCGCACTGGAACATGTTGAATACGATGGGCACCCACTCTTTTTTAGTCATGGGTCGCTCACGCAAAATATCGAACATGGTGGTGTTTCCATCCAGCCTCAAATAAAATTGCTTTTGCAAATTATTGTCGCAGGGCGCCCCACGGCTGACGGCTTCTTCAAACTGCTGTTCCGAAAGATTGGGATTAGCTCGATGCAGATAAGCTTCCATCTTAAATCCCTGACCAAGCAAATACTTGGTCTGATCCAACAGTGTGACGCTCTCCATAAGAATTGCGTCCAGCCGTCTCTTGATAGTTTTTAGTTCGGTGCTCTCGTCATTGTAGAAATAGAACTTTCCCTGCTCCCAGGTGACAAGTTCCATAATCGCCAGTTCCCCCTGCTGATTCAGGGCGGTGGCATGCATAAGCTCTCCATCGACGAAGAAAAGCTCCGCCATGGATTGGTCCGAGATCACGGTCAGCTTACCGCTCCTCTTTCCCATGTTGATGGATTGCAAAAGAGTAGGAATAGGCCAGTCGGCCAGAGAGCCTTCCATGGAGGCAACGCTTGAGACTTTTTCGTTCGCCTGAAAAACCGGCACTTTTTGACTGGTGGAAGTTAAAGACTGTAATCCCAGAAGCGATGTGCTGTAGGAGCCGGACAGACCAGTGTTACGCGTCTCACTCTGACCGAATAGACTCTGCTGATCGGTACCATAGGACATATTCTCGGTGGACTCGGAGAGGACCAGGTTGAGAACCAGGGCAACATCGCCTGTCTGATAGGTCCACACCTCTATCTCATCGCGTCCTTCTCCGATGAGCAAATTCCAGGTCGGCTCCGAATTTCCATGGGAACAGGCTACCAGCAATCTATAGAGATCACCGGTGGACTCCAGCTGCCAGGGGAGCTCAATCTGCTTACCCGGTGCTTCCCTGGATTGATTCAAAACATTGGTGATGTCGTCTATCGTCGGCAGATTGCTGAGCCTGTCTAGTTTGACAAATTTTCCGGTAGGGCGATACATAGACTGCTTTCAGATGACGACTTTGATATTGAGGCCAATATTTAAAAGACTACCAGATCAGGGGATCCGGGCGAAACAGGCAAAGTTGAGGAACGAAATATATGACATTCTACTTACCGAAGCTTATGAGAGGAAAACTGAATCTCGCATTCTCTTGTGAGATAAGCGTTTATAAACTTCGGTGCCTGAGCTGCCTGTTCAACTCAGCCTGGGTCTCACCTTCCAGCCAGAGTGACAATTTCTTCGTTTCGTTCTCCAATTCATCTCTCCCGGCGGGATTTCCGTAAGTTGCCGCCTTCAAGATACTGATGGAGGCGTCCAGGGGCAAATGAAAGAGGTTCAATGGCGCCGGCAACCAGGGAAAGAACGGAGTTACCGGGAAATAAGGCAGTTTCAAAAGTTTAGAAATCAGATCGACATTACCGAGCATTGGATTAATCTCATCAAAGCCCATGGAGGCCACCGGATAAATTTCCAACCGGGCTTCTTTGCCAACTTCGACCGCCGGCAATAGCGTTGTCCAATCGTACTCTTCCAGTCTGTAGCGACGATTGAACGGTTTTTTCAGTCCAGCCAAACCTTCCGGATAGATAGCCACCACCTCACCTTTCTCCAATAACTCCTTCATATTGGCGGAAGACCATTCGATGAAACCATATTCCCTGAGAGCCGCAGCAACATCCGGCTCAAAATGAGTCTCCAGGTCGCAAAGGGTGTATACCTTGCGCGCGCCCACTCTTCGTGTTCGCAACGAATAAGAAAGCATCAGCGCTTGCCAGGGAAGTACGCTACCTTGATTGCCCACAAGCAAGCAGGGACCCTGCTCCGGCACCCGGTCCAGTCCCATAACAACCAGTCGCCACCACTTTTTCTCAAGGAAATCGAGAAGATGATCAAGCTTTCCCAGAGCTTGATTATCAGACAGGTCAAGATCACCAAAATCCACCGCCCCGGCTTCAGACTCTTTCATGAAGCTTCTCCTTACCGGCGGCATCAATACTTGGCTCCTCCCAACCGGTGAACACAGACTTGCGCTTTTTCAAAAGCTTGTTGAGGTCTTTCTGAATTAAATACTGAATCTCTCTGGCAAGCTTCAAAACCAGTTTCTTGTCCCGGGCTCTTTCAGGTGGATATCCCAGATCAATCGGCTCATGGATATTGATCAACCAGCGAACAGGAAGCGGCACAAACATGAGAGGGAAAGGCAGCCACGGGAATCCCGGAGTGACGGGGAAGAATGGCATATGAACCAGCCGGGCAAGCTTTTTGACGTTTACAAAATTTGGAAAAATCTCGTCGCCTCCCACGGTGGACACCGGGATTATGGGAGACTGCGACTCTATGGCGATTCGAACAAAGCCCGGATGAAAGTCCAGAACCCGATACCTCTCATCAAAAGTTTTGCCGACACCTCTGACGCCTTCGGGATAGATACCGACCAGTTCATCATTGGCAAGAAGAGTTTCAGCGTTCTTCAACGTCGCCCGGACCTGGCCTGTCTCCTTAACCCAGTCAGCCAGGGCAGGCATGGAGAAAAACCAGTCGGTGGCAAGGTAGCGAATACGCCTGGGGGAGTCGTGGTAATTGCACATAGCAACAGTGATCATGGCACCGTCCATGGGCAACAATCCGGAATGATTACCCACCAGAAGGGCTCGCCCTTCACCGGGTATGTTCTTAATTCCCCGGGTCTCGACCTTGAAGTAGTCTTCGAAAAGGAAGCGGAAAACAGGCTCCCAGCGAGCGAATGTCTTCAAGTCAAAACCGAACTCATCATCGAGATCAGCATATCTATCTACGAAAGCTGGACTCCTCAGAGCAAGCTGCTCCAGAGGATCCAGAGTTAACGTCTTAAGATTCGACCAATTAGCCACAAGAAACCAAGCACTCCCGGTCCGAAGGAGACAAACAACACGAAACGGCGGAGCAGGTTTTGCACTAGATCTCTGGAGGTTTCCATGGCCTGCTCGTGATCCCAGCCATCAACTTTTTCTTCGTTCTTTTCTGGAGCAGTCTCAACTTCTGACATGTTCTCTTTCCTCAAACAAAGAATTCATAGCACCTTGACCTAAGTATAAAGTTAGTTAAAACCAGATCCCATGCTCAATTAAGAAACTTTTAGCGATTACAAATATGTCGCCAAGGGCGGCTCAAAACACAAAAGAATGCGATAATCTGGACACAGCCAGAGGAGAGAACTATGCAACCGGACATGAATCAACTATTTCAGAACATGCAAAAAATGCAGCAGGAAGTAGTCAAGATACAAGGTGAACTGGAAAAGACCGTCCTTGAAGGCAGTGCCGGCGGCGGCGCGGTCACCATCACCTGCAACGGAGCCATGGAATTCAAATCGGTAAAAATCAAACCGGAAGCGATCGATCCGGAAGACGCCGAGACTCTGGAAGATCTGATCTTGATGGCGGTCAATGATGCCATGGCTAAATGCCAGAAGCTTGCCCAGGATAAAATGGGCAAATCCCTGGGCATGGGTGGCGGCGGCATGCCTCTACCTCCGGGTATGGGCGGATACTAACACCAACATAGATGCAGTTCACCCCACCCCTTGCCAGACTCATAGAGCAATTTCAGAAGCTGCCGGGTATAGGTCCAAAATCCGCTCAGCGTATGGCTTTCTATATCCTCAGTATGAAAAGAGATGAGGTTCAAACTTTTGCTGATTCCGTAGTGGAAGCAAAAGAGAAAGTGAAGCATTGCAGCAAATGCTACCACCTCTCCGCTAACGATCCCTGTGAAATCTGCACAAATGAAAGACGGGACGGAAACACCATCTGTGTGGTGGCCGACTCCAGAGACGTAATTGCCCTGGAAAGAACCAGAGAATTCAAAGGACGGTACCATGTTCTCACCGGCCTTATCTCACCTTTAGAGGGCAAAGGTCCTGATCAACTCAGTATTCGAGAACTAATAAACAGACTGCCCGACGAAGAAATATCGGAAGTAATTCTGGCAATAAATCCCACCATAGAAGGCGATGCCACAGTTCTCTATCTAAACAATCTGATCAAACCGCTGGGCATAAAAGTCACTAGAATTGCCTTTGGTTTGCCGGTTGGAGCCGATTTAGAATACGCCGACGATGTCACTCTGACACGAGCCATGGAAGGGCGAAGAGAAGTCTAGCCTTATCCAATCGGATAGAACTGAATATGGTGCAGATGCCAATTCAGTTAGCAGAATCAGATTAGATTAGACTAGTGACAGGCGTTCTTGATAAATTCGGCAACTCGCTCAACACTCAAGCCGGTCTCTTCCAGGAGTAATTTGCGTGCCCCGTGCTGGATGAATTTGTCCTCCAGTCCCAGGGTATAGACCACAGGATTAGCCGGTCTTGCATCGCCACTCTGCAAACCGCTACGTCTACGGGCGGCCCATTCCAGAATTGCTGAGCCGAATCCACCGGCGACACAGCCTTCCTCAAGGGTAACAACCGGAACGTCGTCACAGGTGAAGAGCGATTCGAGCATGGCTTCATCCAGCGGTTTAACCGAACGAGCATAGACCACACGTGCGTCGACTCCGCACTCTTCTAAAAGCGGAATCGCTGAAAGAGCTTTATCAACCATACTTCCGTAGGCGATAACCGAAACTTTCTTGTCCGTATTGTTGTCGGCTTTCGAACAGTGGTCTCGCAGGCTCACCCACTTGGAGTACTCAATCATCTCGAAAGCTTCGGAGCCCGTTGCCATCGCGTCGGCATCGATGGCCACATCCCGGGGGAACCTGATTGCCACCGGTCCCGGTGCACTCTTAACAACAGAGTAGATCATGTTTCTCAGCTCGGAAGCGTTTGCAGGAGCTAGAACAGTGAAGTTGGGAATACTTCTCAGATAGGAGATATCGAATACACCCTGATGGGTTTCTCCATCCTCTACAAGTCCACCACGGTCGATACCGAAGATCACCGGCAGGTTCATGATGGCAACATCATGAATCACCTGATCCATTGCTCTCTGAAGGAATGTGGAGTAGATGGAAACCACCGGCTTGAGTCCCTTTTTAGCCATTCCGGCCGCCATGGTCACCGCGTGTTGCTCACAGATTGCCACATCAAAAAATCTCTCCGGATAAACCTTGGAGAATTTAACCAGACCGCTTCCTTCTGCCGTAGCAGGCGTAATAGCCACCAGATTCGGTTCTACTTTTGCCAGGTCGATCAGAGTGTCAGTGAAAACATGGGAATAAGTCAGTGAGGAAGCCTTGGGCTTGCCTATCTGCTGGGGCTTCTCTTTAAGAGCCGGTTCTAGACTGTGTGCTTTGACACCGTGGTACTTGATGGAGTCTTCTTCCGCCGGTTTATAGCCCTTGCCTTTGCGAGTGATCAAGTGCAGCAGATGGGGCGAATTCTCACCTTTTACATTTTCCAGAGCCTGGATGATCGCCCCCACATCATGCCCGTCCACCGGGCCTGAGTAGTTGATGCCGAGCTTTTCAAAGACGATACCGGGGGTAACTATGCGCTCCTTAGCTTCCTGTTTTACCGAGGAGATGAGATCCACGAGTTTAGGGTCCAGGGCGATTTCGTCCAGTTTGTCTTCGATCTGATCAATCTTACTGGTGATGTCTTTGTAGAAGAAGGTCTCCTTGATCCGCTTCATGTACTGTGAGAATCCACCTAGATTCTCGCTGATCGACATGTCGTTGTCGTTCAAAACGATGAGTACATCTTTCTGGATATGGCCCAGGTGGTTCAGCGCTTCAAGAGCCATGCCGCCGGTAAGCCCACCATCACCGATAAGAGCGATTACCTTGTGCTTCTCTTTCAAATGATCCCGGGCGAGAGCCATACCCACAGCCAGGGAGACCGATGTGGAGCTGTGTCCGGCCACAAAGGAATCGAACTCGCTCTCCTGGGGACTGATGAAACCGGAAAGACCCTGGTACTGTCTCAGGGTGTTGAATCTCTCCCGGCGTCCGGTGAGAAGCTTGTGAACATAGGCCTGATGACCGACATCCCAGAGAATCTGGTCCTGGGGAGTGTTGAAAACATAGTGCAGAGCCAGCGTGATCTCAACCACACCGAGATTTGAGGCAAGGTGACCACCGGTCTTGTTCAGATCCAGAACTATCTGTTCTCGAATCTCCTGGGCGAGAGCTTGCAGCTCCTCCACGGAAAGCCCCTTCAATTCGCTGGGGCTTAGTATCGCATTCAAAAATGACTGCTGCCGGACTAATGTGTGCATAGAGGCTAAATGATTCTGGCTCATAGAAATACCTTGCATAAACTATATCAATGAGGCCTACACCTGGTACTTAATAAATAGGACCAAAACGCCTTAACATGGGTGCCACCACCCTGGAAGCCCCATATAATGCCCTGGCATGCAACGCTAATTTATATAAAGGTGAGAGAGGCAGCCCCGGAGCCATGACCGGAAAGCGCCGTTCTATAAGCATTTTCAGATGTCGTTCCCGGATAGGCTAGAGCTGAAATTTCAGTTAACATGGGAAGATGAGTGTTAAACAGAAGTTAGAATTCAAGGGGTCGCGGATTAGCGTGCAGTTCAAGAAAGCCACTCTCTTTACTACCTTTATTATGTTGTTCAGCGCAGCGATTCCGCTAAGTTTGGATATCACGGCGGGAAGCTGCTTCGCCTGTCCCACTAAAGACGAGACAAGAGAACAAAGACGTCTTTTCCAGACCGAACTCCATGGGGTCATCTGCAAACCCTGCCTCAAAGCCCTGGCAGATGAAATTAAATCAAACGAAGAGGTAATCCGGGTCAGAATTAAAACTCGGCGACCGAATAGAGGTGCCAACCAGGGGAAGAAATACGCCGAGCTGAAAGTCATTTACAAAAGTCCCGGACTAAAAAAAGAAGACCTGGTAGAAATCATCGAATTTAGAGACTTTAAAGCCCTGGAGGTTATCGATAGGGCGATATGAATTCAGTAGTAACGTACAGGGCACCACCGACCAACAAGTGATTCGATGGTGCCCATGTACTCCCACGGAGGACGCTTAACAGAGCGTCTAACCTTCGGACTAGGGGACAATGTCCTCCGTAGACTTTTTTACTACCGCGGGTTGATTTGTTTTAGGAGGTCAGCCCGCAGCAGTTTTTCACTCTTGGACTCAAAATGAGTCCGAGGAAACGCCATTGATATTGATACCAGAAAGGTGTCTGATACCTGTATTTATGATAAAGCCATGGGTAAGATAAATCTCCGGTATTTTCAGCCGATATATGACCGGGAATTCCCTACCCGTGGGATTCTAAATTAGAACACATAAACCTTGACAACCCTTGATAATAAAGGCTATTCTTGCCCTTAACCGGGGCACGGCGAATAATAAGTACCAGAAAACCA
>JAUIJG010000143.1 GCA_030431355.1 bacterium | reverse complement strand
GAATCTATATTATGATTGTCATTACTCGATTCATTGGTGTATTGTCCTGATAACATGTCGGAAGACAGAGAGGAAAGAATTTTGAACCTTGAGCCCAAAGTGATGCTCTCAAATCTGGCAAGTCTGGCTTGGCTCCTTGTCCTGTCCATACTCTTGATTCAAACCCAGGCTCCTGCCGACGCGGCAGATTCCAGACTGAAGGACTATATAAATCATGTACGAGGCAGGGTGCAGGAGAGCTGGAGTACCTACGAAGTGAACGGAATAACAGCATCGGTAAGTTTGAGCATAAATCCTGCTGGTCAGATAAGCTCCACTCGATTGCTCAAATCCAGCGGTCCCGATGAGGATGTCCAGAAAACCGTGGAGGCGATTCGTTATGCCACTCCATTCGGCAAACCTCCCACCGGACAAAAGTCTCTCAGTTTAAATGTAGAATTCAGACAGAGCAGTGTTGTGGTCAACCCGGGTTCCGGCGGTTCTGTCACCGCCAGTAGAGTCACAGCCAAAGCAGCTCCTGCCGCAGTAAACAAATCCCGACGCCCTGCGGCTAAAAGTCCGACGCCGGCAATATATCTGGCCCATCCAGCCTCTATCTCTCACACATCGTCCAGAAGATACGAAACCACTCAGTCGGCAAAAGAATTTTTGGACTATCTCCAGCACTAATATCAAGCACTAATAAGGACAATCTGAATCAGCACTACCAAGCAAAACCCTGCTTATCTTCTGGTAAACTAAAGAGACTTTGAAATTGTTTCGTTTAAGGAGCGGGAAATACCATGCGAGGGCTGATTCTAGGTATGTCACTTGCTCTATTTGTGGGTTTCATCCCGATAGAAAGCGCGAGGGCAAGCAGTGTCAACGCAAGCAATGTGGATGCCAAAAGCGCGGTGATTCGCTGGAAGTCTGACCAGCCTTACAGCAAATTCGCATTCCGAATCAACTGCCTGGACGATCAACGTCTCAACCGCCTGACGAAACCGGTGGTCAAAGCAAAACCGGAAAAACAAGGGAGCACAAGAATCCTGCTTGTGCCGGGCAAAAAGTATAGAATCTCGGTTCTTGGAATTGACGGCAATTCCAGGGCTATGATCGGCTCAGCCCTGGTGAAAACAACCGGTGGGAAAGCTTCGGCGGGTACATCTCCGGTCCCTGGTCAATCAAAAGTATTTGTAGCCAGTGTCTCCGGTCAGGATGTCCTGGTGAACTGGGGACAGTTTCCAGGGATGGAAGAGTACCGTCTCACCATCTCCCAGAAAGATGGAACACACCCGCGACAATCCGGTTGGATGAATGCCAGAAGACAGAAGTACAAATTTATCAAACTGAAAGGCAAGACCGATTATCTCCTGCGCCTCGAAGGAAGAGCCAAAGACAACAAAGTAAAAGTGCTGGGTAAAAGAGCCCTGCGTATAGCCGGTTGATAGTCGTAGAACCAGGAGCAATTCACTCCTGGTCTACCTCAGCTAAGGCCCTGATTCGGACTCAAGACTCTCTTTCAAGATTGTTTTAAATCTTACTTTGCTGCCCTTGCCTGTATCGTCAACTCCAAGAACCAGTTGGCAGTCGGGTCTTGCTTTTCTAAATCTCTCGAGTTCTTCTGCGGTTATCAAAGGCAGCTCTCTCAAGCCGAGGAAACGCAGACTGTTCTGCTTGCTCAATGACCGCAGGCCCCTGTCAGTCAGATCTATTGACCCGAGAGTAACCATAGACAAAGGTAGTCGAGCGATGACCTCGACGGATGCATCCCCCAGATTCAGTCCGTCGACCTCAAGCCTTTTCAAACCTGACAATCTGGCCAGAGCGCGAAGGGTGTTTTCATTCTCCTCCAGGGAATAGCAACGCCGAAGATGCAACTCCTCAAGACGACTATTCTTATCGCGCACCGTCTCTAACTTTGATGCCAGCTCAAGTAAGAATCTATCAGTTAGTCCATCGCAGTAGCGGAACTCCAAACGGCTGATAGAAGTGGCACCAGCAATCACCCGGCAAACGCGAGGATCAAATCCAGCCACATGGGAAAATGTGATCGACTTAAACCGCTTCGGATGAAGCTCTCGCAGGTCCTGCCCGGAAAGCTCACTAACAGAATCCACATGTAACTCATCGTCGGTCACCACAAACTTTGACTTGTCTCGCACGGTCCAGACCGAGCCATCGGCAATTCGAAACTCACTGTTTCTAAGAATCGCTTTATTAGCCATGGTCATCTCTTTTTCTGTCTCATCCTCACCCAAAAAGATCAAGAAAATTGCGGAGAGGGAGAAGAGAAGAAAGAAGATGATAGCGATAAGGATCAATCTAGGTCGAATACTGCGGGGCTCTTCTCTCGATACTGCTGACGATACCGCATCGGAGCCGGAATCCTTATCCTCTGTTAAACCGCCGGTGAAATGCGTAGGGGACTGTTCTTCCAAAACTTGAAGAAGGTCATCCATGGACTGATATCGATCTTCAGGATGCTTTGCCAGGCAATTGGCCACGATTGTCTCTATGTCATCCGGAAGAGAGCCGGGCACCAGATCGGACATCCGCAAAGCATCCTTGCTGGCATGCAAACCAAGCATTTCCAGGGCTGTATCAGCCTGAAAGGGTGGTCTTCCTGTCAGTGCTTCGTAGATAATGCAACCGACCGAATAGACCTCCGAGGCAGCCGAATAAGAAAAGCCGTTCACCACGTCCGGGCTCATATAGCCGGGTGTTCCGGCAATGGTCAAACCTTGATATTCAGTAACTCTACCGCTCAACTCAGAAACTTTGGCTACTCCGAAATCTATCAACCTGACCTTGACTTCACCAGAGCCTCCATAAAAGTTAGAGTCGGATTGAGGAAAAGAAATAAGGATGTTCGCCGGGGTCAAATCTCTATGGTATATCCCCTGCCTGTGGGCGTAAGCAAGGGCTCTGGTGACACCGATCATGATGCTTCTAAGCTCGGACCATTCAATTGAATCTCTCTTCTCAAGAAGAGACTCAAGGGTGGTTCCGGGGAAATACTCCAGAACCATATATGGTGTGCCGGAATCCGTGGCGCCAAAATCCAATATGTCCACTATATTCGGATGGTTTAGCTTGCTCGTAGCCCTTGCTTCTTCCTGAAACTGAATGAGTTGCTCCCTATCCAGGTGATGAAGTATCTTGACGGCCACAGCCCTGGATAGCTTCTTATCCAGAGCAAGAAATACCTCTCCGGAAGCTCCTTTTCCCAGACACTTCTCCGGAGAATAACGCTCCAGGGGGAAAGACTCTGAATCAAGATCCAACTTAGAGCTCTCGGAATCCATTTGCCTTTTTCTCAAGCTCCCGGGCTTGATCTTCTTGACCAAACTTTCTCAATGCCTGGGCATAGTCTCGCAGACACTGCTGATAGAAAGGACCTCCGGCGCCACCCGGCAGTTTATCGTAAACGGCAATACTCTCTTTGAAGTGAGTAAAAGCCTGGTTGTAATCAGGCTCTTTCTTGCGAGCATAACAAAGGGCTAGATTATGAAGATTGCGGGCTACGAGAATCTCTAAATTGCCTTTCTCTTTGTATTGCTTGACAGAGAACTCTAAAAGAGGAATCGCGTTGGAGTACTTCCCTTCTTTCATATAGCGAAATACTTTCTTGTCCGTATCCTGGGCATCCTCCAGCTCCTCCGAGCCATCCACGAGCGGATTAATCGACTTACCCTTCGGCTTTCTCAAAGTCGGCTCTTCGTTCTCTTCTGCCACCACTTGTGGTTTTTCCTGAAAGAACAGATACCAGGTGGCCACTCCGGCGACACCTACGCCAAGACCGATGGCCACCAGAGTACCTATCATGATCAATGTCTCTTTGGGGTCCTTCCTTGGCTCCAGACTCTCGGACAATCTCAGATTTCTGACCGTATCCTTAGGCAACTCCTGGCGCTCCAGGGTTTTCTCTTTTAACTTCCGCAGATCGGAGAGAATCTCATCCACGGATGAATAGCGATCATTGGGCTGCTTCTGCAAACACTTGGATAGGATATATTGAAAATCTTCCGGATTAACCCAGCCGGCCCGATCCAGCTCCCTTAGACTGGGGTCCACTTCAAGAAGCGGGGGATGCATCTTCTCCACATGATTGGTCAAAGTCTCCAACATCGTGTTTCCACGAATTGGATGGTTGCCGGTAACAGACTCCATGATCACGCAACCCATGGAGTATATGTCGGAGCGATGATCAACCTTCAGCCCTTTGCACTGCTCCGGGCTCATATAAAGCGGACTGCCGAACACTTCACCGGTACGGGTGAGAGCCTGCATTTGATTGGCGTCTTCCGTAACGATTTTAGCCACTCCGAAATCAACTATCTTCACCTGGTTATTGTCGGCGGTATCAAACATGATATTGCCAGGCTTCAAATCCCGATGGATTATTCCTTTGCTGTGGGCGAGACTGAGTCCGTCACAGATCTTCTCAAGCAGAAGCACCGCCTCAGGCAGGGTGTACAAACCTTCTTCCGAGAGAAATTCGTCAAGGTCATAGCCGTCCACATAGTCCATAACCAGATATGGTTGACCACCGGAGCTAACACCGAAGTCTCGGTAAGTGGTCAAACAGGGATGGGCAAGCAGACCAATGGTCTGGGCCTCTAGTTTAAATCGCTGAACAGCCTCGGGGTCTTGCCAGAGTGTCTTGTCCAGAACCTTAAGGGCGAGAATCGTATCGAGCTGCTGATGGCGGACTTTAAATACAGTACTCATGCCACCTTTGCCGATGGCAGAGATGATTTCATACTTGTCGGCGATAACAGAGCCTTCCGACATATCGCTGAGATGAACCTGCTGGCTGCCATCATTTGCTCCGCCACCTTCTAATCTGGCTTGAGAAGGTGAAACAGTTGCGAAAAGGTCGGAGGGATCAGGTACAGGCATACCGTCGGGACCAAGGTGTTGACTGCGCCTGGTCTTATCGTCTTCTTCGTGATTCATTTAGATATTGTACCGGGAGAAACGCTTCTGGGGTATGGCTTCCATTCTTCAATGCAAAGCTTACTGCATTGAAAGGCCAAGGGCAAGGAGCCCCTCCTTGGCAACCCGGTTTATCTATTCAGGCTTTTCATCCTCGCCAAAAGCATAGGCTTCGCTCTGGGGGCGAAGAGGACGAAGCAGCCACCAGGGACGACGCAAACCTCCCGGTCCGGGAGCCGGTTTGGTCCTCTCCAGCCAGCGTTTGTAGACCTGGTGAGACTTATTGGTATCCACGAAAACATCACCGTAGACATCCTCTTTAGAAGCCTTTGAGACAAGGACTCGCTGATGCCAGCAGTGCATCCCCGATATAGGATCCGGTTGCACGGGAAAAGTCATGTTCTGGTGCACTCCGGCATCGTTCCACCAGACATTCATCGTATCCGGATCGCTGGAGGAGAAAGGAGAGACCCCGTGTTTCTGACGCAGTAAAAACTGCCCCTCCCCTTTTTCGGTCAAATCAACCAGGGAAGAAAACCAGCGACTGCCGCCTTTGCTCTCATCCAGACGCCATCGGCCCATATGATGGGAGCATGCCACAACGCCGGGTGCTATGGATTCTGTAACCCAGGTGCGGGTGACAAAGTATCCTATCTCGGTTTGTATCTTCACCAGATCCCCGGTTCTTAGAAGGAGTGTACGGGCATCTAGAGGATTTATCCAGAGTGGATTCGAGTGGGCAATTTCGCTGAGCCACTTGGAGTTGTTGGAGCGGGTATGAATATGGACCGGTAGTCGGAAGGTAGGAAGCAGACAGAACTTGCCTCTCACCTCCTCTCCGCTGCCTTTGTCATCCGGGGCGAAGTCTATCTCTTCCACCGCGGCGCTGGATACATGGCTCTCCAGATAGCCGGGTATGGCCAGATCAGTCCAGCCCCACTGATGGAGGGTATCAGAGAAGAACTCAAGTTTGCCGGAAGGGGTCGGGAAGCCTCGCTTAGCCACTCCGTCTATCTCGATTCCTATCTGGGTTCTACCTTCGTGATCGACCGGGTTAGGCAGGGGGGCGAGATTGACCTTTTTGATCTTGCTCTTATCCTTATAAATCAAACCAGAACCGCCCACGCTCTTGCTCATGACCGAATCGTTCAGGTCATCTTCAGAAAGCTCTTCTTCATGGCAGCCATAGACAGAAGGCTGTACTTCAAAGGCACCATTTTTCCGCATATATTCCAGGGGAGTCAGTCCTTCTTTTTCAGCGGTTTCAGGCAAATTAGGCACACTGTTTTCAAAGATGAATCTGTAATATTCATCGACGGTGATCTTCTCACCTTCTCGATAAGGAGACTCATAGTGCTGCCTGATGCCCAGCTCACCATCGGGATCTATGCGCCAGGACAGCTCTATCCAGAACTGATTCTCCTCCCACACTTCACCAGGATTGGTGCCTAGAACATCGGCTTCCTGGCCTTCTATAATCTCGCTAGCCACTTTTAACACCGGCTGCCTGAAACCGATCCAGCTGGCAGCCTGGGTTTCATAGCTATGCAGATCGTGCCTTTCCGGACCCAGACCCATGGGGAGGATATAGTCGGCGAACCATGCTGTCTCACTCCAGGTAGGAGTCATGGCGCAGTGAAGGCCTACCTTGTCCTCATCGGACAACATCTCGATCCAGCTCATGCCATCGGGATTGGTCCAGACAGGGTTGTAGACCCGGGTAAAGTAAGTATCTATCTTACCTCGCCCTTCCTTGAGCAGGTGGGGAAGAAGAAAGCTCATTTCAAAGAAAGCCAGGGGGAACTCTTCCGGCCAGGTGATGTTGTTCCAGTGTTTGGGATGACCGGGCATGGTATGGGGCTTAGGCACGAACTTGTTCCAACTGCTTGGAGCCGTACCACCCTCGGTGGCAACGGATCCGGTAAGCACATTGAGGAAGAAGAGACAGCGAGCCGTCTGCCAACCACCAAGATTGCCCGCGGAAGATGCTCTCCAGGTATGGGTGGCAAAAGCGGTTCCTGCTCTGGCGATCTCATCGGCAAGGCTTTTCACCGTGCCGGAAGGAACACCGGTTAACTTCTCCGCGTATTCCGGTGTAAATTTAGAATAGACCTCTTCCAAATTCTGCAAGAACTCTTCAAAGTCGGCATCCTCTTTGCCCACCACGCTGCCCATGTATTCCTGCCAGTTGACCCAGCGTTTCATGAACTCTGTATTTATTCTGCGTGAAGCGATCAGCTCCCTGGCGATGGCAAGCAAAAGTGCCGGCTCGGTTCCAGGATAGGCCGGCACCCAGTAATCAGCATGGGATGCGGTGTTGGAAAGACGCGGATCTATCACGGCGATTTTGGCGCCTTTCATCTTGGCCTCGATAATCCGCTGGGCATGGGGGTTAAAATAGTGACCGGACTCTAAGTGAGCGCTGATGAGCAAAACAAAGCGAGCATTGGAATAATCCGGGCTTACCCGATCGATTCCCATCCAGAATGCATATCCCGCCCGCGCGCCGGAAGAACAAATGTTGGTGTGGCTGTTGTGACCATCAATACCCCAGCTGGCAAGCACTCTTTCGGTGTAGAGGTCTTCGCCATGGCGGCCGACATGATACATGATCTCTTTATGACGGTCTTCTTTTATGGCGCTGCGAATCCTTCCGGCCAGGGTATCAAGAACCTCATCCCAGGTGGTTCGCTCCCATTCACCGCTACCTCTTTTCCCTTTTCGTTTCATCGGATAGAGAATGCGATCCGGGTCCTGAACCTGATTCAGAGTGGCCGGACCCTTGGCGCAATTTCGACCTCGGGAGCCAGGATGTTCCGGGTTACCTTCAAATTTACGGATGCTTCTATCTTCGCGATTGACATAAGCGAGTAGACCGCAAGCCGACTCACAGTTGAAGCATACGGTGGGAACGATTGTATAGTTGCGCGGCACTTTTCGGGGCCAGGCTTTAGGATCCCACTCCTGCCAGTTTTCCCATTTGTCTTTAGGAGGGAAGAGCATCAATTCACCAACCCTTCGGCTGGAAGCATCACCACGGGCAAGCACCTCTCTCCCTTCCAGTTCCGCTTTCATCGGCTCCGGAATCTGATCAAAAGTGGTACTACCTTTGAGATCGCGTCTCAAGGGAACTTTGAAGACCTTCAGCAAGGTATTGAGCCAGGACAGGCGGTATTGCTTTTTCTCCGCTTCAGTAATATGCATCCTACTTATGCTCCTCCAAAATCGGAAAAAGAATCAACTCAATCGAATGGACTGACCGGCCATGACAAAGCAATGTTCATAGGCATACAGACCGATAAGAGCCAGTAATGAACAGAGGGGGTAGAGTAAATCGCAATTGTGCAAAGTGTTCGTGGCCATGAGCAACAAAAGTGTAGAAGGCACCACGCTGCCGCTTATCACATAAGCTCCCCAGAATAACTCTTTGTATTGTCCCTTGACCATAAGGTTCACTGCTCTTGCCTGGGCTTTGGAAGCATGCTCCACCATCAACTCCCCGAAAATAATGACCAGTAGCTTGGTCACAATAGACAAACCGAGAATCACGGATAGACCCCGGGTCAAACCCGGATCAGCTCCAAAAAACGGCAGGGAAAATAGGAGAGTAGCACTTCCGGCGGTGACAGCCTGAAGAAATAGATTGACCGGTAAGAGGGGACTCTGCCAGAGGTCTCTAGCTTTGGCCTGAGCAAAAAGAAATGCCGTATAGATAGCGGTCATAAATGCCAGGGGCGCGTTCAAATGGAAAAACAGATCATAGAAACCGCCGCCTACAGTAAAGTAGAGAGCCAGGGAGGCACAAAGCGACAATGAGTAGAATAGGATTATGTAAGCCCCTATGGCCAGCCAGGACTTCCACTGGGGTCTGGTCAAGATTGTATAAAAACGCTCCGGTCGATCGAGGTCCTTTATCAGCAAGACCCCGGTCAGACCAAGAAAGATAAGGGCGGTTAGAGGACAAAACCAGTTAAGCCAATCGGCACCGGAACTGGCGATTGAAAGAAGCGAGACAAACCAGCCCACCATCACCACTCCGGCGGAGACTGACTTTGTCCAGAGATACATGGAGACATCGGTGCCCCAGGGTGCGGCATGGGGCACATCGTAAGCGACCTTGGCTCCGGTCACGGAATGCAGCGCAGAGGAGAGAGAAAGACCGGAGGCTGACTGGGCGGCGGAGACATTATTATCAAGCTCCGCACCGTGATGATGCTCTCTCTGCTCCGACCACATATAAAGACCGGAAGGATCATGGCTCTGCATATCCGGATTCAAGACCGCTTCATCGGCGCCGATATAAAAACAATTCGGTTCGGTGTTTTTCTCCGGCTTTCTTACCTGGGTTTTCTCCCTGCCGACCAGCCTGGAGATAGTGGAAGTGGGATCGTCAAGATCGCCGAAGACCAGGGCCTCTTCCGGACAGACCACAACACATGCCGGCTCCAGGCCCACGTCGAGACGATGAGAGCAGAAGTTGCATTTGGCCGCCGTACCCTCTTCCGGATCTATATATATGGCATCGTAAGGACAAGCGGCAATACATCCCTTGCAGCCGATGCAGACATCCTTGTCGAATTCGACAATTCCGTCTTCCCGCTTGAACATAGCGGTAACAGGACAGATGTCCACGCAGGGCGGCTTGGCACAATGGTTACATCTCAATACACCGAAGTGTCGCTGGGCGTTGGGGTAAGTACCTTTCTCCACATACTTGACCCAGGTGCGATCCACCGATAGTGGAACTTCATTTTCAGATTTGCAAGCAGTGGTGCAGGCATGGCAGCCTATGCACTTTCGCTGGTCTATGGCCCAGGAGTAATTCATGACTCACACTCCGGTTGTCTATCTTCCTGCCCCAACTGATTTGCCGAACAAGACAGGTTGTCTTCGATCATCTTGACAGGCAAAAAAATCGTCGAGAGAGAACTATAGCTTATCGGAAACGTTTTGACAGGGAAGTCCGACCACTTTTCCGGCTTGCCAAGATCTATGCTCCTTTACTTACCGTAATTTTTACGCTTTTCTGAAAACTCTATCCTGTTGAGCCTTTGCAGTCAAGGACCATAAAAAACATGCTTGACAGAGTACCTGAATCGGCCTTATGATAGTTAACGTAAACAATACGCTTTCTCAAAAAACCAAAAGTCCAATAGAAACACGATAAAAAGGTGGTGTTATCCATGCGCGACCTCAGCAATTTGACGGCCAAAATCATTCTAGAGAATCGCAAACCCGAAGCTCTTTTCTCCCGGGACAAAAATATTCTGGTAAAAGAGTTCCGAGCCCTCATAAAGCACTGGCATCCGGACAGGAATAAAGACCCCCTGGCCCAAAAGGTCACCGACCATATTCTTATTCTTCATAGAGAAGCGCTCAAAAAGCTTAAAGAAGATCACTGGATAGAAGTAGCCGAGAAGCTGGAGTTCGAAGAGCCCGGCAAAAGGAAAATCCGGATGAAAGACGGTTCTATTAAGACCTTTTCCTGCTATAGAACAGCCAACTTCGAACTGGGATCACTTTTTATCGATGACAACTGCGTTCTCTTTGAGATTGACAAAAGTTTTGAGGATCTCCTGCGAAACGCGCGCTATCAGATACGCTCGCTTCCCTTTCAAGATCAGGATATGGCAGCCGAGATCTCCAGATACTTACCTGAGATCTATGACACTTTCAGCGGTGCTTCAGGAGACTATCTCCTCATTAGAAAGACCCCGGATCAAATCCTACTGGCCGATCTCCTCAACCACTATGGAGGGACCCTGCCGGGAGAACATATCGCCTGGATTCTCAACTGTCTCTACAATCTCTTGACCTACTTTTCTTTCGCCGGTATCACCCACAATGCCATAAACCCTGGGACCCTCTTTGTCTCCCCCTTGAGACATAGCATCATGCTCCTGGGAGGCTGGTGGTACGCCACCCCTATCGGCTCACCGATGTCAGCCCTGCCCATGGAGACCCTGGAGCATATCGATGGAAAAGTGCTGGAAGACAAAATCGCCAACGCCAACACCGATCTGGCCCTGGCCAGCGCCCTCGGTGCAAAGCTGCTCTCGGAAGAGGATCCCTGCTACCCGATTCTAAGCAAATGGTTCGGGAGGTCGAACAAAGAGATCTCTGATTCAGCCCTGGGCGAGTACAGCCTATGGAAGTATGAAGTGCTGGAGCAAGCCTATGGAAAACCTCAGTTCGTTGAGATGAAAGTCAAAAAAGAAGAGATTTACAAAATCCACTAAAAGGAAAATTCAAGGAGGATGCAATTATGGGTACTACAAGATGGAGCCCGGAAGACTGGGCAGCCTACGTAAAGACAAATAAGAACAAAAGAAGACACGAGATTTTCAAAAGCTCGCTTGACAAAGATCTGGATCCGCGCCACATCAAGATGAGAGAGTCCTGCGACTCGGATATGAATCCGGACTCCACACCGATAATAGTGGCGGTGGATCAAACCGGTTCGATGGGATTTCTTGCCGAACTGCTGATTAGAAAAGGACTTGGCACACTGATAGAAGAGATTTATGCCAAGAAACCCGTCAAAGACCCCCATGTGATGCTCATGGCCGTGGGAGACGCCTGGTGCGATCGAGCACCGTTACAGGTGACTCAGTTTGAAACCGACATTAGACTGGCATCTCAGCTGAGCAAATTCTATATAGAAGGCGGTGGTGGCGGAAACTCCTTTGAGAGTTACAACCTGCCCTGGTACTTTGCCGCCACCAGAACCAAATGCGATGCTTTTCTAAAGAGAAAAAAACGTGGCTATCTCTTCACCGTGGGTGACGAGCCGCCGCCGCCCAAGCTTCTACAATCCCACGTAAAAAAATTCCTGGGAGGCGGTCTCGAATGCGATCTGGACAGTGAAACCTTGTTGAAGATAGCCTCGGAACAATGGGACATCTATCACATAATCATCGAGGAAGGAAGCTACTTCCGCTGCAATCCGAATAAAGCACTGAGAGACTGGCAAAAGCTCCTGGGACAAAAGGCGATTCGACTGAAAGATCACAAAGATCTCTCCGAGTTAATAGTCTCTACCATCGCCCTGGCAGAAGGAGAGGACCTGGATGATTTCACCGACAACTGGTCTTCGAAAACCGCAATTTCCGTAAGAAATGCCCTGGCGCCCCTGGCCAAATCCGGTGGGGTCGGAAGCTTATTCAGCGGATTGATCAGACTCTAAAGGAGAAAAAAAATGAAACATGCCTACGCCGTCATCGGCGCTAACTATGGAGACGAAG
>JAUIJG010000142.1 GCA_030431355.1 bacterium | reverse complement strand
CCACCGACGATATAATGCCAAGGGTCTGCGAACTAGTAAGCCATTTCGGTTTTCTAGAAGCACTGCCCAATTTAGAGGCAATCAAAGAAAATGGTCGGACCGAAATAGTCAAGGAAGCAGCTCACCGCGCCACCGCCAACCTGAAGAATACAGTCTCTTATATTTACAGGGACACAAAGCCTGATCTTGTAAGCACCAGCGAATTTCGCACCCGGGAAATTGAGACAGCCCTGAAAGATCCGAATCTATTACAGCAGGAACAGATTCAGGTCCTTTTTAACTCCACCCGCCAGTTCGAGATCGAAATAGAAAGCGATCCGCTCTATGCGACACTGACAAATATCTTTGATCATGAGGATGAAAGAGTAAGGCTGGCTCTCTGTCTTGCGGTTAGCGAGATGAAGCTCAATTCTCAGTTAAAACCACTGAAAGACCGTTTGATAGATGTTCTTGCCGATCTCGGAGTCAACGCCAGGTCTCCTGCTATTGCCCTGGAGGCTTGCGTGATCCTTGAGAGCCTGGAGAATAAACTGGAAGACAGCAAATCCACAATAGCCATCGCAAGGCACAATGCAAATCTTGCTTATCTGAAAAGATTCGGTCTCTAGTAAAAAATATTCTGACTACATCTGGCTGGAGCCGCCGGAAGCGATGGACATTGTATCTAGCTTGTCCGAGAAATCGCCGGCCACAGAATTTACGGCAGAAACAAAGCCGCCTCGAGCAGATATAAGAACCACCAGGCATGCGATGGCAAGAACAAAAAACAAGGTGTTGCACTTAAAGCCGACCTTATATGTTTCCTGGATGTTCTTGATCAGACCGTTCATTTCTTCTTTTTCGCCTGGTTCCTGCGTTGACCGACGTCATAAACGCCAGGATCTTCTTCACTGCTTCGATCTACTGAAAGTAGACCATACAGCTTCAGTACGTGCTCAGTATAGAAAGCCTTATCTAAGGAATCAAGCGGGAAAATACGAATTCCTGAGATTTTATCGCAAGACCTATATCAAGACCTATATTTTGTTAGGACCCAGAGCAAAACAGAGGATGTCATCAGCAAACGACTTATCTTGACATAGCAGCCCTGAATCAGCCCCAAGGGCGAAAACCTTGAATATATGACCGCTTTGAACTTTAATCGTTGCTCATCAAGAAGAAATATTAAACGATTCCCCTTGACCACTAGACGATGTCAACAGTACCATGGTAAGCGAACTTTACAGCAATTAGTTCCCAATCCAATGCAATCCTTGTGTTACCCAAAGGGGGTGATCAATATGACAGGTTTGCCCGTGGCCGTGTGTCCACCTCACTCAGAGAGTTGGAACACCAGAGATTACAGTACCTCTATCCGATTGGATAGAAAAAACGAAATCTCCCCATTCTTGACCATGATAGATCGATTGATCGACCTTGTAATCAAAAGAACATGGAGGGAGATAAAAGGACTTGAGGAGAGACTGAAACCTCAAAGACCAGGTAAGAGCCAGATTGTTCTGGCTGACAGAATGAAACTGGCTCAAAGCCCGGCCATAACCAATCTTGAAATAACAATTCTGTTAGAGGATCCCAATCCACTGGTCAGAATGGAGCTGGCCTGGAACGATTCCATAGACGAAACAGCACTGATAAAGCTGCTCCGGGATAGAAACTCTTCTGTTTCAAACATAGCCAGGGTCCGGCTATCAAGTTTATTGCAACTGACACTCTAATCCACCATATTCCCACTTCCTGATCTCCGGCAAAAAAGGCAGACCCCCAGGTCCTGCCTTTTTTGTTTGCTAATGAGAGGAAGAATTCCATCCGGCAGGGTGACTAAGATATTGGAACTAATGCCTTTTAATAGCCCAGTCGGGTGATTACGGACAGTATCAATGTTTCTAAGATAGGAAGAGGACTAAATGTATTCTTGATTGAATGGCCCCCGCCGTCCTTTTCCTCAGAAAATGGTTTCCAGGCAGAATCAACTCTATATTTCGCTTCTGGCCTCGGCAATTCTACCAGTAGGTCTGAGCCTATACATAACCAGCCTTCCCCGGGACTGGTTATTTGAGAATCACATTATTCACAGTCTTTTGGAAGGTTATGGATCGATAGCCGCACTGTTAATCGCGGCCACAGTATTGATCCTGCAAAAGTTCGATAAACTCTCCAGAGAATATATCTGGCCTGCTTCGGCCCTTATGGGAATGGGCGTACTCGACGGTTTTCACGCAGCCTGTTTGCCGGGTAATCTATTTGTCTGGTTGCATAGTGCCGCCACCTTCGTGGGTGGCATGCTCATAGCTTCCATATGGATGCCGGACAGACTGAACAACAAAAATGCGGTGCAGTTTGTCCCGGAGATGACCCTGGTCTTCGTGGTGACACTCGGTCTCCATTCAATTTTTGTGCCCCAGGCGGTTCCACAAATGCTAAATAACGGAGAATTTACCACCCTCGCCAGGATAATGAATCTGGCCGGAGCCTTTGGGTTCTTAACCGCAGCAGTCTATTATTTTAAAGATCCGGAGAAAAATCCCGGCACAATGGTATTCATCAACCACTGCCTTCTCTTTGGTGCGGCAGGAATGCTTTTCGAGGTCTCTACGCTATGGGACACAAACTGGTGGCTATGGCACTTCCTCAGGGCCACCGCCTACTCCATCGGTCTGGTTTACTTTGTCCTTCTCTTTTACCGGAGCCAGAAAGATCTATATAACTCAAGAGAGCAGCTTGAGCTAAAAGTAAAAAGAAGCACTCGAGATCTAACTGAAACAAATAAGCGCCTTTTGAGAAAGAAAATGGAGTTGGAGCGCTCCAACAAAGACCTGGAACAGCTGGCTTATATAGCCTCCCACGATTTAAAAGCTCCTTTGAGAACAATAATCGGATTTACCGATCTACTGGTCACCAACCTGAATCAAAACAAGATCGATGAAGACACCCGCATCTTCGTCCAGGAGATTCACGCCAGTACCGAAAGAATGCAAAAATTGGTGGACGATCTTCTCAAGTATTCCAAAATTTCCCACGGCAGCATTCCTTTCCAGACAGTGGATTTAAGCGACGTAATGGACAGGGTGAGAGCTGACATAAAAGAGACCCTAAAACAAGAAAACGGCACCATAATTGTTGATGACTTGCCTGAGATACCAGCCAACGAATCTCTTGTCTATCAAGTCTTCATAAATTTGATCCTGAATTCACTGAAATTTCACGGTGATTCTCCACCTCTAGTCCGAATTTCGGCAGAAGAATGCGCAAGAACCTTTGTTATCTCCGTCACAGACAACGGCATCGGCATAGACCCGATTTATCATGACAAGATCTTCAACATGTTCCAAAGACTCCACACCCAGGAAGAATATGAAGGCACAGGAATTGGGCTGGCCATGGTTAAAAGAATAATGGAGTTGCACAACGGGAAGATAAGTTTGGAATCAAAGGCAAGCGAAGGTTGTAAGTTCTTATTGGAATTCCCAAAAAAACAGAACGTCCATTCGAGTGAAGACTCACTCAAGGCAGCTGCTGCCACCAATAAAGCCACCAAAAGCTAGGTTGCCAATCAGGAATTTTCCCCGACCACACGGCCGTATAAAGACTTCACCGGATGATGATGCTTGAACAGAATAACAGGCTTGCCTGTTCGTTTGGCGATGGTCTCGGGGATGTTTCCGAAAACAATCTGCGGATAGATACTGCGCCTGGAAGCACCAACAACTACAGCATCGAACTCTTTTGCTTCCTGGATTACACCTGCGCTTATAGAACGATTATGAATAAGCTTGGTGTCGGCTCCTACCTTGCGAGCCATTTGAATTCGCTTCACCTCTTCGTCAAGTTTCTCCAGAGCGGCCCTGTTGTCGCTGGCCCCCGACTCCGGTGCCATCACCGAACACATCGTAATCGATCCCCCCTGGGCACGAACCAGGGATGCGATATAGTCAGCGGCACATTCAGCGTGCTCTCCACCCACCGTGGGTAATAGAAAGTTGTTCATGGAGTTTGAGCCGTTCGGTTTAACGAGCATCACATCTGCCCGGGCATGGGTGACAACATCATCTACAGTCTCACCAAGAATCTTCTCCTTGGTGGAGGAGAAGCCCTTCCAGCCAAGCACAATGAGATCACAGTGACGTTCACGGGCTGTCTCCAGAATCGCCCGGGCGGCGTTGTGTCCGACCCTCACAAGAGAAGTCACCGGGACTTCGTACTCCAGAGCAGCCGAATGTGCCTGCTCCAAAATTTTTCTCTCCCTGGATATATAAGTATCCTCGTGGCTGAGGGGAAGTTGCTCCGGAACCACCGCAACTCGAAGGGTAACAACTCTTCCATTTCTATCTTTGGCGATGGCCGAGGCAAGCTCCATTAAGAGTGGAACATTCTCAGGATTGGCCAGGGGCACAAGCACCCTGAAGTCATGCTTACTGTCGGAGACCGAGCGCTCAAGAGCTACCCGGGAAGCCGTTCCAGGCAATACAAGTTCGTCCGGCTGGAGGCCTTTCCAGGCGAAGAATCCAACCAAACCCATAAACAACGCGGCAATGGCCATGGACATGGGAAATGGATAGTGCAAAATCTGGATAAGCAGGTAGCCATTAGCCACGATACCAAGGGCAGGAATCAAAGGCACCAGGGGTACTTTAAAAGGTCTCTCGAGGTCAGGATACTTGCGTCGATGGACTATAAGAGCCGCATTGACCACCACAAGAACAAGAAGAACCACCGTATCGGCAAAATGAGCCATATCTTCGAGTCTAAAGCTCAAAGTGAACAAGAGAATAGCCAATCCGACAAGGAGTAGTGAGATGATCGGAGTCTTGGTCCGGGCATTCACCGCGGCAAATTCCGAGGGAAACTGCCCGAGCTGGGCCATGGAAAGCATTACCCTGGAGCCGGCCATTATCGATGCGTTTGCGGCGGAGATCATGGAAAATAAGGCACCGCCTATGATCACATAGCCGCCGATGGGACCGAGAAACTGGGTGGCCGCGTTACCCATGGCCGCTTCGTCGTAGACAGTTAGCCCGGCTGCTATCACCACAAGGATTACCAGGGTATACAAAACCGTCACCAGTCCAACAGAGATGAATATGGCCCGGGGAATAGTCTTGACCGGATCCTTAATCTCTCCAGCCGAAGCGGCTATGGCGGAAAAACCGAAAAAGGTTATGAACACCATGGCCGAAGTTCTTGCGATGGCGATCAGATCGTCATTGAACTTGGCCATTACCTCGTCGACTTTGACACTGGGTAGACCGCCGACAATGAACCAGAGAAGTAGGATAACTTTGGCCAGGGTGACAATAATCTGGAACCTGCCACTTTCCTTAGTACCTTTAATGTTGAGCATGGTCAGGCCGACCAGTGCCACCACTCCCGCGGCAGCTTCAACAGGCATCTTCCAGACAAACTCGTTGAAGTAGCTGGAAAGGCTGGAGAGATAAAACGCACAGGAGGAAGTGTATCCAAGAAATAGAGCCCAACCTACCAGGTAGGCAACCGGTGCTTTGAAAGTACTGCGTGTGTACAAGTACCCCTCACCGGACTCCGGATAAATTGAGACGAACTCACAATAAGTAAGCGCTGTCAAAAGAGCGACAAAGGCGGCAAGCAAAAAGGCAACGATCGCCGCAGAGCCTACATTTCTGATGGCTAGCCCTGACAGGGTAAAAATCCCAGCGGCGATCATTGTTCCCACGCCAATGGCCAGGGCAGCACTGAGACCAAGATCTCGGCTCAATACCGATTCGATTTTCAGCTGATTAGATCCTGGTCCTGAATTAGGTTTTGAATTAGATTCCTGGGACAAGCTAACTTGAATCTCCCGAATTGAATTTGTGTTTCAGTCAAATATCCGGAAACCGAATATTTTTTACACCCTCACATTATCCTGGATTTTGATTGCTGTTGACTTGCTCGAAAGATTTGCGAAACCTAATTAAAGTAGCCCTGACCGTCTAGTTCAAGGCTTAGCCAGGCAGGCAGCATGCCTTATGGCATGGATATACATTATGAAAAGAGATTACGGAGAAAGTGCCATCCCCGTGACATCCCTCCGGTTCCGGATGCTTTCTTTTGAACAGCGGTAAAAAAGACTGTTAAAACCGGCTAAGCAAGTATATATTTGGCTCCAGCTCGATCTCATCACCCAGGTTCTGTACCCGCCGAATCTCTGTGCTCAGTACTCGCAACCTGTCGAAAGTTGCTATATCAAGACCTTTCCAGGCTCCTGACAATTTGTTGCCTTGCCTTACTTTCATTCTTGACTTCAATGCCTTTAGCTCTGCAGAATTCTTGATACCAGATAAGCCATCGCTGTCATCAAGTAGATAACCGCCCCTGATCTCAGCCATCAATCTTTTTCCTTGATAGCTGTAGCAGAAAGAAGAGTTCATCAGCTTCGTCAATTCCTTAGCAAGTAGATAACTCCGGGCTAGATGAACAACTGTGGATTCAAGTCGAGCCAATACATCTTCTTCGGTCAGCTCTTCCGGCTCACCATTGTCATCTTCTTCAAAACCATCGGATAGTTCATCCTCCTGCTCCTCTTCTATGGATGACATGCCGGCCAGCTCGAGGGCTGCTGCTTCTTCTTTCATGGCTCTTGCGAGATTTCTATTCCATCGAAAAAGCCTCATTCCCAGAAGAAGCAGATTTGCCACTGAAAAATCCTGGTCTAATTCCTGGGAATATCTCTCCGCGAACAGTTCTATACCTTCTTCGATCAGATCAGCATCATCAATACCATAAAGCATCCCGCCAAAAGCAGTCTTGTTGGCCAGACAATGGCACAGAGACTTCACATCATCAACAATGTGGGAAGAGGAGAAAGGACCCAGAGGAAATCTTGCCGACTGCTTATTGGAAGACCGTGTGAAGTCGGAGGAATAGAACCATAGCTTACGATCACGAGCCTTGAGACTGGTATTGTAGGCAGGGTCATATTGTTTTATCTGGTCGGTCTCAACCAGGGATGCCTCAAGAGGACTTTCGCACTCGGTCACCTGAATATCGGTAACCTGCGTTAAAAGCTCGAATGATCTGGATGTCTTTCTTTTTCGTCCCCGAAAATGGCTGTTCACCCGGCTTCTCAAAGAGGTAGCTTTGCCGACATAAAGGACCTTGCCCATACAATTAAGCATGCGATACACCCCGGACTTCTCGGGAAGACTGAGACGCTTCTCCGGCGCCAGGGGATATTCAAGTTTACCTTTCCTCTTCACCGGTTTTGATTCAAGGAACTGAACCAGTTCGGAATACTGCTCTACTCCCTGGTCCTGGAGAACCTCCACCAGATGGGACCAGATAGCTGCGGTGGTGGTCACATGACTGCTGGCCCGTTTCAACTCATCCAACTCCATCCCCAGAAAACCGCCCAGGGCGCGGATTCCACGGGAGGGCAGATTCGGATAGAGACGTCGAGCGATCTCGAATGTACATACCGACTGAAGAGGAAGACTCTTTCTTCTGCCATAATCTTGAAAGAGAGTCAATAAAAAGGGAAGCTCAAATCGGGCATAGTGAATAACACAGATTGGCGACCTTGATACCTTTTTCAGGTCCTCGCGAAATGCTTTGATTATGCGAGCAGGAGAAGTGGCATCTACCATGTCATCATTGGTGATACCAGTGAGCGATTCGATTCGGGCCGGCACTTCCAGTCCATCCGGTTGTTCAACTAGATAAGAACTTATTTGCTCATCAACGGTGGAGGCAGTCGTCACTTTCCAGGCTATCTCAAGAAGATTTCCTGTCCTCGGACTGGCGCCTGTCGTCTGACAATCTAGAACGAAAACAGGGCTATTCTTCAGCTTAAAATCACTTTTGATCATGTTAAAAGACCAGTTCCCTTCTACAATCTCACAGACTCTCTATCCCCTTGCCAAAACTCTTCCAGGTCCTTGAGTATGGAGCGGGAAACAAGAGAGCTCTTACCTGAGCCCAACCAAAAGTCCGGCATCGCTTCCATGAAAGCTGGCGTGAGAAAGCGCCTGCCCAGAAGCATGATAAGACCCCTGTCGCTCTCGGAGCGAATCACCCTCCCGGCACTCTGAACCACCTTGGCCATGGCAGGATAGACGAATGTGTATTTATATCCTTCTCCGTATTGCTTGTCAAAATAAGCTTGCAAAAGCTCCGTCTCAAGATCGAACTTGGGCAGACCCGGTCCTACAACTATGGCACCGACAAGCATGGAGCCGGGATAGTCGATACCCTCGGCAAAAATACCGCCCTGTACGGCAAAGAGAACATGATTGCGCTCCTGCTCGCTGCCACGTAATTTACCGAGAATTTCTTGAACTCCGGATACGGTCATGGAGCGCTCCTGGACCAATATCGAAGGAGAAGCAGTCCTTGTATCGAATCGAGTAATGGAGAGGACCTCCTCCAGAAAGTTGAAAGAAGGGAAGAAGACAACATAGTTGCCAGGTCGCATTTTTGTAACTCTTTTGATCGCTTCTGAGATCTTCTTGTAGTTCTTTGGACGATCGGAATACTTGGTCGACACCTGGGGCACTATCAACAGTTTCCGATTGCTTTGAGGAAATGGAGAATCGAATTCCAGATAGTCGAGCTGATCAGAATCAAATCCGAGCACATCCGAAAAATAGTCGAAAGGCTTCAAAGTAGCCGAAAAAGCGATGGTCGAGCGCGTCTTTCTATAAGTATCCTTGAGCTTATCGAAAGCATCCAGACAAACAACTTTCAGAGTGCCGCCCCTTTCGGGTTTGGACAGCACGACAAATTGCTCCCCTTCCCTCTCCAGGCTATCTAGAAATTCTGATACCAGATTATTCAACTCAAGAATAGGATCCCTTTCCATCAGCACCAGGGAAGATTTGAGATAACTTTGAGCGAATTCGCTCACTTTTTGGCGAACCGACTCGAAAAGATTGGACCTCAGACGGATCTGCTTGACACCGTATCTGCCATTATCGGAGAAGCCTCGCATCAACTTCAAAAACTCTTCGATTATCGCCTGTCCAGCTATTGAATAGTTGGGCAATTGTTTCTGAATACGTGACTTCAAATCCAGAAGTTGTTCTTCAGAAATAGAAGCACCATAGTAACTTTTAGCTCGATCAGGCAAATTATGGGCTTCATCCACCAGGAGCACAGGCTCATGTCCCCTCTCTTTCACCGGTCCGGACTGAAATCGTCCCATTATATTTCTAGGTGAGAACACATAGTTGTAGTCACCAACCACGATATCAGCACGATCGACACAATCGAGGGACAGTTCAAAAGGACAGACTTTATTTTTCTTTCCACAGGCCACAAAAAGATCGCGATCTAAGATCTCTTCCTTTTCCATCGCCTCAATTAATTTGCCCTTCTCCACCTTTTCATAGTAGTCCCGGGCATATTCGCAATAGTCTGAGTTGCAATAGACTTCATCTTTGAGACAGACTTTCGACTTAGCCGTCAGAACAAGTGTCTTGAGCGGCTTTTCTAAAGAACGATTCAGTCGCCGGGAAGCTTCCACCACCGCTTCATGCTGGCTGTTTTTAGCGGTTACATAAATCACCTGATCCCCATAAGCCAGAGCCGACTTCAGAGCCGGGTACAAAACCCCGGCGGTCTTGCCCAATCCTGTCGGTGCCTGGACCAGACAATTTTTATTTGCCTTCAAACTAGAGAGAAGATCACCGACCAAACGATCCTGCCCCTTCCTGGTTTTCGGGAAAGGGAACTCCAGCTTGGAAGCCAACTCCATACGCTTGTTTCGCCTGGCCACCAGAGCCTCATACTCCTCCACCACCTCATCCAGACGTCTGTCCAGCCAAGCTTGATAGGAAGCATAGTCGGCCTCCACATTAATCACAGTGGTGCTCCCATCTTTTGTGGAGACAAGAACAAGCTTCAAAGCCGCTTCCCGACCCTTCTCTTCCTTGTAGAAGTAGCCGTAGGTGAGGAGCTGGAGAATATAAGGATGATTGAGATTGTCCTTTAACCGGGAGGACAACCGCCAGATATCCAGGTCCGACTTGATCTCCTCTATGACAGCGGTGTTTTCAGCCCCTTCAATAAAGCCGTCCACCCGACCAGAGACCCTGATCTCATAAGCCCCACGTTCAAATCTATGGGAGAGTTTGACTTCCTGTTCATAGCCGCCAATCTGTCTGGCTCTTTTATTGACGAAGGCATTGTGGACTTCCTGCCCTGCCACAGGCATGGGACCAAAGCCGGACTGCGAGTCAATGCTTCCGACCCGGGGACAGGGCATAGCGAGTTCCCGGACTCCGATTGATAAAGTCTTAGTTTTCACCTGAATAAAGAGACTCGTCCCTAGAAACTCAAAACACCATACAAATGCATGGTACAATTTTAGATTGACTCGGTCAACCCGCTGCCAGATGAAAAAAAGTCCAGGGTTCTAACGACCGGGGGAGCGAAACTCTTCCGGGTCGGTTATCTGTTTGCCGCAGTGTGTACAGATCGGATAATCACCCTGCCAATTGCGCGGATAGACGTGGCCGTTGAGGTTGCACCGGGTGGATTTACTGGTGCGTCCGCTGGGAAGAAAGGCTGTGAACAATCCGGTGATGCTGCCGATCAATCCCCCAATAAGCTTAGCCAGACCGGCTGATGGCGTATTTGCCTTCATCGTGGTCGTGGTCTTCAGGGCTTTTATCTCATGATGAGTAATCCTGGTCGGACGACTGGGAACGTCGCTGCCGGGCGGTAATCCGCGTTTAGCATGCACCATATCAAGAAGTTCATCCCGGTTTACGGAATCGTCCGGGGAATTTTGATTAGAACCGGATTGAGAATTCATCATCCACTCCTGATTGTGAGTCTAAGACAGCCTTCGGAACCCTGGCCGAGGTCTGCCGGAACCTAACTTCAACTGGTCTACGACTTACTCCAGTATAAAGGTCTAAATACCTTATGCCCCGATTTGGTAAAGAACTTATGAACCCATATGAAGTACGCCCTATAAATTATATGGCTGATTCAGCCTTCTAATGGCAACCTGACGACCTTGAATCTCTGAACCGGGACAATATTTTGATAAGATCTCTTCCTTGACCTCACCAAACGGAACCAATAGCCAAGAGAAGCGGAGAATTCAGATGGGCAAAACTGTAGGAATCGACCTGGGAACAACCAACTCAGTTGTGGCAGTCATGGAAGGCGGCAGACCGACCGTGATCCCCAACGCCGAAGGCGGCAGGACGACACCATCAGTAGTAGCATTTAATAAATCGGACGAACGTCTGGTAGGTTTGCTTGCCAGAAGGCAAGCGGTGGTCAATCCACAGAACACTGTCTATTCGATAAAGAGATTCATCGGGCGTAGGTACGATGAAGTGAGCGAGGAGCTCAAAACCGTTTCCTACAGAGTCAAAGAAGCTCCGGACGGGGGCTGCCGCATAACCATCAAAGATAAAGACTACACCCCGGAAGAGATTTCGGCCATGGTGCTTCGCAAACTCAAAGAAGACGCCGAAACTTACCTGGGACAGGAAGTTGATTCTGCCGTTATCACAGTTCCTGCTTACTTCAACGATTCCCAGAGACAGTCCACGAAAAATGCCGGTACAATCGCCGGTCTCGAGGTCCAGCGAATAATCAACGAGCCTACTGCAGCGGCCCTTGCTTACGGAATAGACAAGAAAGATATCGATGAGACCATCCTGGTGTTCGACCTGGGCGGTGGTACCTTCGACGTTTCAATTCTGGAAGTAAGTGAAGGTCTTATAGAAGTGCGGGCAACCTCCGGAGACACACACCTGGGAGGGGATGATTTCGACCGTTATCTGGTCGATTGGATCGCTAAAGAGTTCGAAAACCAGGAAGAGATCGACCTCAGAAAAGATCCCCAGGCCCTGCAAAGACTGACTGAAGCAGCAGAGAAAGCGAAGATAGAGCTCTCTTCGGTCACCGAAACCAGTATCAACCTGCCCTTCATTACCGCCAATGAAAGCGGTCCCAAACACCTGGACATGAAACTATCCAGAGCCAAATTCGACGACCTCACTTCAGAGCTGGTGGAACGCTGCCGCAAACCTGTCCAGCAGTCCATGGAGGATGCCGGTCTTAAATACGAAGAGTTGGATGAGATTGTACTTGTGGGAGGCTCCACAAGAATACCGGCCGTTAAAAATCTGGTAAAAGAGCTGACCGGAGGCAAAGAGCCCAATCAGAGCGTCAATCCCGATGAGGTTGTGGCGGCAGGAGCGGCTCTACAAGCCGGAGTTCTAGCAGGTGATGTAACCGACCTGGTGCTCCTCGATGTCACCCCCCTCTCCCTCGGTATCGA
>JAUIJG010000141.1 GCA_030431355.1 bacterium | reverse complement strand
CCGCTACACCACAATCCAGAACTGGTCCAAGAACGTATACAACCTGGTCACCAAAAGAGCTGTTGCTTATGAAGACGCCAAGGTCGAATGGGTGGACGGAAACCTGGGTTCGAAGCTGACCATGAAGTATCCTGCTATCTACTTAATGGGCCCGCGTGCCCACGGTGAAGTTCTTTCGGTGGCTTTCGCCGGAGATGATCAGCATCAGGATGCCGGAGCAAAAATGGTACACGCAGCCCCGGACACCACATCAATCGTGGTATCGAAATCGATATCAAAGAATGGCGGACGTTCCTCTTACAGAGGTCTGGTAAAGGTTCATCCTGGCGCCACTAACGTCAAGACATCGATCAAATGTGATGCTCTCTTACTTGATGAGAACTCTCGTTCCGATACATATCCGACCATGGAGATCGACGAAAAAGACGTCAACATCGAGCACGAAGCTACGGTTTCTAAAGTCGGAGAAGAACAACTGTTCTATCTGATGAGCCGCGGACTCAACGAAGAAGAAGCAACGGCGATGATCGTAAACGGATTCTTCGAGCCCTTCACCAAAGAATTGCCGCTGGAATACGCAGTTGAACTCAACCGCTTGATTCAGCTTGAGATGGAAGGCTCTGTGGGTTAAAAGCCTGAGAGTTTATGGCAGTACGCTAAGGAAGAGATTACGCTAAAAATGTCGGAGTCAATTACAGTGAGCACAATAACCCGCGAAGGTGTAGATAGCCTATCAATCGACCGTGGTGAGCCGGAATGGCTCAAAGCGATTCGGGTCGGAGCCCTGGAGAAGTTTTTGAAAGCGCCTTCTCCTACCTTGAGAGAGGATAGCTGGAGAAAGACCAGGGTAGACAAACTGAATCTTGCCGAAATAAAAACCACCTCTCCCATTAACGAAAAGCCTTCCAAAGAATCAAAATTGGATAGCCAAATTCTTGATCGCTTTCAAGAGAGAGCTGGTGCAATCTACTCCACCACCGGCAATAGCTGGCGGGTCGACTTAGACGAAGACCTGAAAAAAGCAGGTGTGATTTTTGAACCGCTTTCGGAGGCGATCAAAAATCACGGAGACTTGCTGAAATCCGTTCTGGAAGGTGAACAATCAAAGGATCCGGACAAGTTCGAACTGATGCAAGACGCACTCTTCAATTGTGGTGCGCTTCTCTATATTCCCCTGGACCTGGTTGTGGAAAAACCATTTCTGGTGGTAAATCGTATCGATCAGTCCGAGACTGGCGCTTCACTCTTTCCCAAAATAATCATAATAGCCGAAAGCCATAGCCAGATCTCTCTGGTAAATGCTTTCGTCTCCGAATGCCAGGATGAAGGTGTAGACAAATCAGGTTCGCTTTCCTTATTGAATGCGAACACCTCAATTCTTACCGGCACCGGAGCCCGGGTTTCATACATAGAAATCCAGTCCTTAAGCGACAACTGCTTCCTGACAGGTAAAGTCATCGGAAGAGTTGAACAAGATGGCAGTCTCAGTTCTCTCACCGTAGGAATGGGAGGCTACCAGCTCAAATCGGAAATAGTTACGAGTCTGGTTGGTCAAGGAGCCCATGGTTCCATGCTTGGTGTAGTCTTCGGAGACAACAAAGAACACCTCAGCTACAACACAATTCAGGACCACGACGCACCTAACACCACATCTGATATCAACTTCAGAGTCGCCCTGAAGGACGAGGCGGTGTCAGCTTACCAGGGCAACATAAAAGTAGCCAAGGAAGCACAAAAGACCAATGCGTTTCAGAGTAACAAGAACTTACTTCTCGGAAAACAAGCCAAAGCGGACTCCATTCCTAAACTGGAAATTCTCGCCAACGACGTTAAATGCTCCCACGGAGCCACCGTCGGTCCGGTAGATGAAGACCAGGTATTTTTCTTGATGGCCAGAGGACTCGACAAGAAAACAGCCGAAGAACTTATAGTGGCCGGTTTCTTCGACACCGTTCTGGAGTCGCTTCCGGATAAGGTGGCCAACAGCTGGATCCATGAACTGATAAAAGAGAAGATTCAGAGAGGTCTGTAACCAGCGAGTAAACATGATGTCTAGTAACTTCCAGAAAATTGCAGAGTTAAAGGAAGTGCCGGAAGGGCAGGCAAAAGTTTTCCAGATTGAAGGAGAGCAAGTGGCCCTCTGCCGGGTTGAAGACGAAGTCTATGCCGTTGCGGACCTTTGTAGTCATGACAATGGTCCCCTGGGTGAAGGTGAGTTGGATGACCACCAGATAGAGTGCCCAAGACACGGAGCGCGCTTTGACATTAGAACAGGCAAGGCTCTCTGTCTTCCCGCCATAACAGGAATACCGGTATATGAAGTTGAACTCAGGGGAGATGAGATCTGGGTCGGCGAAAAGAAAGATAGTTGAATCAAAAGCAAGAGTAATAAGTGATGAGTAGCGTGGTGACGAACATAACAAATACATCGAAGAATCAGCCTCTCAAAGCTTCAGGCGAAGCTTCAAACTTCGACATTGAGGCTGTCAGAAAGGACTTTCCTATTCTGAAGCGGTTGATTGACGGCAAGAAGTTGATCTATCTCGACAATGCCGCCACATCGCAAAAACCGCAGGTGGTGATAGACTGCCTCGTCGACTATTACGAGAATTACAACTCCAACGTACACCGCGGCATCCACACCCTCTCCCAGGAGGCCACCGATGCTTTCGAAAACGTTAGGAACAAAACCAAAAACTTTATCGATGCATATTCGGAAAAAGAGGTCATCTTCACGAGAAATGCCACCGAGGCAGTCAACCTTGTGGCCTACTCCTGGGGCGAGCAGAACATAGAAGAAGGAGACGAGATCGTAGTTTCCATTCTGGAACACCACTCCAATTTTGTTCCATGGCAAGCCCTGGCTGAAAAGAAGAAAGCCAAACTGGTCATCCTTCCCCTGACCGAGGAAGGACAAATAGACCTGGAGCAGGCTCGTGAGGCTATAGGTCCTAAAACAAAATTACTTGCCGTGTCCCAGATGTCGAATGTTCTAGGCACCATAACGCCACTCAAAGAATTGACCGAGTTAGCCCATAAAAACGGCGCGGTCGTCCTGGTGGACGGAGCCCAGGGCGTAGCCCATCTGCCCACATCGGTCAAAGAATTGAATTGCGACTTCCTGGTATTTTCACTTCATAAGATGCTTGGACCCACCGGTGTGGGTGTTCTCTGGGGCAAAGAGTCTCTTCTCCACAAGATGCCACCATTTCAGTATGGTGGAGATATGATCAGCACTGTAAAAGTGGATCGCACCAGATACAATGAACTCCCCTGGAAGTTTGAAGCCGGCACGCCCAATGTGGCCGATGTAATCGCCACAGGCGCAGCCCTCGATTATCTCTCCTGTCTGAGTATGGAAAGCATCAGGCAGCACGAAATCGAATTGACCGAATATGCCATCCAGAAGATGGAAAAGCTCGATGGCATGAAGATATTCGGTCCGCGAAATATTGCCGAAAGAGGCGGTGTGATTAGTTTCCTCTACGGAAAAGTTCACCCCCATGATCTCGGCCAGATTCTCAATGATGCGGGAGTGGCTGTTCGCGCCGGACATCATTGTTGCCAGCCCCTGATGACCAGTATGGGGATTCATGGTACAGCCCGAGCCAGTTTCTACATTTACAATACGAAAGAAGAGATAGATTTCCTTGTAGAATCTATGAAGCACGTAGATAAGGTCATGGGAATATGAATCTGGCAGACGATCTATACAGAGAGACAATCCTCGATCACTACCACAATCCCCGTAACCACGGCAAAATAGACAAACCTTCAGTGTCGACGGAAGGAGTCAATCCTCTGTGCGGAGACGAGCTGGTGCTCTATCTCACCGTAAAAGACAATAAAATTGAAGATGTCAAACTAGAAGCCCATGGTTGCTCAATCAATATGGCTTCCGGCTCCATGATGAGTGAGGCGATTTTAGGACAAAACCTTGAAGAAGCCAGAAAAATAATCGGAACCTTCAAGGATATGATGCTCAATAAAGGTGATGATCTGGAGCTGAGCGAAGAGCTGGAAGACCTTGAAGCGTTGCAAGGAGTTAAACAGTATCCGGTTCGTATAAAGTGCGCTCTTTTACCCTGGAATACTCTTTTGGAAGGTCTGGAATCTTTAGAGTCAAAAGAGTCAAAATCCCATGCCGTGGAAGTTCGCGAGTAGGAGCAACAAAACAATGACCAGCTTGCAAGAAGACGTAGTAAGAGAAAATCTGAGAACCGTAAAAGACCCTGAGCTTGATGTCAACATCGTCGACCTTGGTCTGGTCTACGGCATCCACATAGATCAGGCCGAATCCAAAGTGACGGTAAAAATGACCCTCACCAGTCCGGCATGCCCGCTTGGAGGCGTCATCCAGGCCCAGGCCCACCAGGCTGTTAAAAAATTACCCTGGGTGAAAGACGTAAAAGTCGATCTGGTCTGGAGCCCGAAGTGGGATCCCAAAACCATGGCCAGCGAAGACGCCCAGATGGAACTCGGCATCCTCTAAATATTTGTCCGGTTGAAAGTAACGAAAACGCCAAAAGTTCCGGATCACTAATGCATTTATTAAGTGCAATTAGTAAACTCTCTATTTATGAGAATGGCAGTTGCCAAGGAAACAAACATAAACTATGGCAAGATCGGTATTACACGATCATGACGGACATGTGGATGATCTGCTGAGCGCTATGCTGCTCTGGCTATCACCGGATGTCGATTTGCAAGCGGTGGGAGTCACCAATGGCGACTGCTACGCAGACCTTGCCTTCGAAGCCATGGTTAAAATCGCCACCTTCCTGGAGTTGGAAGGAGCGGAAATATCCCTTTGCCCGGAAGAGATGCCCAATCCCTTTCCCGACAACTGGCGTCGAGAGAGCCACATTATCAACGAGCTACCGATCTTCGGTGAAAACTATCTGAAAAAAAGATATCAGGTGGGTAGGCCAAGACGAACAGAGGTAGTTTTCGGAGATTGTCTTGCCAATTCCAAATTGCCCTTGACCCTCGTAACTACTGGTCCCCTGACCAACGTGGCTAAGATTTTTCAGGAAAAGCCCGAGCTTGTCAGCTCCGTGGAAGAGATGATTATCATGGGCGGGGCGATGAATGTAGAAGGCAATGTGGAGGAGGAAGGCCATGATGGAAGCGCAGAATGGAATATTTACGCCGATCCCGATTCATTCAAACAGATCCTCTCCACCAAGATACCGCTCAAACTCATAACTCTGGACCTCACCAATAGATTGCCGGTCACCAAAGAATTTCTAGACAAGTTGGAGAGCCAGACTTCTAAGTCTAAGGCTTCAGAACTAGCTTCCAGGCTATGGTCGCTGGTGAAAGGCTTTGAGTATTTCTTCTGGGATACAATAACAGCGGCAGCTGCCATCGCCCCCGACATTTTCGAATTCAAAGAAGTAAAAATGGATGTCACAACCTCAGGGAAAAGCAAAGGCAATACTCATACCACTCTATTCGGTGGCAGAAAAGTAAAAATAGCCCAGGACCTGGAACAAAACAAATTCGAAGAGTTGCTGCTCTCTATATTCGCAATCAAGTAAATACGGATAGATGGAAGAATCAAAAGATCAACAGACTAAAGAGCTGGAACAGATCTTTAAGGACCGCTATTCAAACTATGTATTCCTTTCCCAGGGCGGAATGGGAAAAGTATTTACTGCCCGGGACAACATTCTGGATAAGCAGATAGTTATCAAGATCCTGCAGAACAGCTTCGACGACAACCAGGCATTCATAAGATTTCAAAGAGAAGCCCAAGTTTCAAGCAAACTGACCCACAGTAATATTGTGGGCACACTCGACTTCGGAATAACCGAAAAGAATTTCCCCTACATTGTCATGGATTTTATAGACGGGAAAAGCTTGCAGGAGATTCTAGTAGAAGAAAAAACGATACCGGAAGCAGTGGCAGTAACAATAGCACGCCAGATAGCTCGCGGCATGGCTTATGCCCATAGCAAAGGCATAGTTCACAGGGACTTGAAGACCGCAAACATCATCGTCTCCAACTATCCGGAAAATCCTCATGCCACCATAATCGACTTCGGTCTTGCCAGAAGAGAGAACCAGGGAGAAAGTTCCGGCAAGCTCACCCGCCTGGGAACGATCATAGGAACACCGCTATACATGAGCCCCGAACAAGCTTCCGGTAAGCAGGGAGACGAACGCTCCGACATTTACTCTCTAGGCTGCATTCTCTTCAAGATGTTGACGGGTCATACGCCTTTCGAAGGCGGAGAGTCCATAACAATAATCAGGGAAAAGACGCTGCATGAAGCCCCAGCTCTTACCCAGAGCAACCCGGATATCACATTTTCCTCAGACCTTGAAGAGGTGGTGGCAAAAGCGCTCAGCCTGGAGCCGGAATCAAGGCAGCAATCCATGGCTCTTCTGGAGAAGGAGCTTGTCTCAAGTCAAACAGAAAGAAAGAACAGTACAGTCGACATAGAGCTGCCGGAGATCAAAGAGAACAAATTTGAAAAACTGATCTATGTGGCTCTGGCATTATTACTCCTGGCAGGAACAGGAGGGTTTGGATTCTATCTCTTCCAATCTAATAGTGACAACAGCCAGGATAAGAATGCAAGAAAAGAAGAGAAAGAGAAATTCGTACGGGCATTTCAAATGACCCTGCACTCTCCAAAACACGCTAGCTTAGAGGCTAAATCTGACGTATCCGATGAAGATCTGGAAGCCCTGGCTCAGAGCTATGAAACAAACTCATTCAGAATATTGGACCTGAAAAACACAAATATCACAGGGAGCGGATTGATTCATATAGCGAAGTTGCCCATTCCGGAACTTGATCTAACGGGCACAAAAATAGAGCAACGATACTATAAAGTCATCGCCAGGATGCCTAATCTGCAGAAACTAAACTTGCAAGGCAGCACCATATCCGGTGAGGGACTCTCATATCTGGCAGAAGCTGAATCTTTAAAATATCTCTCCCTGAACAGCTGCAAGGATTTAAAGCATGGAGATCTGATCCATCTAAAAGATATGAGACTCAGTGTTCTCGACCTGGTCAGCACTCCCATAGATGATTCCGACCTGGTTCCAATATCCAAGATTAAGAGCCTTGAGGACATTCTTCTCGATAACAATGAAATCACCGACAGGGCCTTTGATATTCTCAAACCCTGTCGTAACCTCAGGGATATAAAAATAAGCAAGTGCGCAAAGATAACCTCTGAGGGTCTGGAAAAGATATGTACTTACTGGCCAGATTTAAGCAGTCTCAGCATCGCCTACTTAAATCTAAAAGTTGAAGACCTGAAACCCCTGTACAATTTGCGGCACTTGACTTATATCAACATGATGAATCTCCCCATCAGGGATGAAGACACAGACTGGATGGTCAAAAACAAAGCTCTGCGATTTATCTACCTTTCCGACACCAGGCTGACCAATCAAGGTCTCAAAAATCTCACGAAGTTAAATGGACTCAAAATTTTCAGCATGCTCAACTCTGGAAAGAAGACAGACAAAGTTTCAAAAGAAGCGCTACATGAAGCGAGCAAAATCTGGATTGAGAAGAACTCGGACTTCAGAATCTACACCGATATTGACCCAAGTCTATCCGTAGGCGGCAAGGAAGCGCTGGAGTTCTTCGATATTTCCACAGAAGAAGCAAACAGCAACAAGCAGAACAGTTCCCCCTCCCCCTCGCTTGACTTCTAACCAAAGAGAGAGCGATATCACCGCTTTGTCAAAATTTGAAACCTAACAAAGAGAAGTTTTGATTATGGTCACACAATTTTTTCCAAAAGGGGATATCCTTGTAACCCTTGAATAGATGAGGATTGAATATGTTCGGCTCCAAAAAACTTTCAGAGAAATCAGTCACAAAAGCGCTCTCAACCGTGATGGACCCTGATTTGAATCAGGATATCGTGAGCCTGGGGATGATCTCCGAAATCAAAATAAACGGGTCAAAGGTGGCATTTAAACTGACATTGACCACACCCGCCTGTCCCCTGAAAGAAAAGATCGAACAGGACTGTCGTGATGCTGTTATGGCCCTGGAAGGGGTTGAGTCTGTGGAGATGGAGACAGACGCCAACGTGGCCAGCCAGAAAAGGAATTCTGAAAAACAGCAGGTCGAAGGTGTCAAACATATAATCGCAGTCACTTCCGGCAAAGGTGGTGTCGGCAAAACTACCGTGGCAATAAACCTGGCCATCGCTCTGAAAAACCTGGGAGCAAAAGTAGGCATTTTGGACTCGGATATCACCGGACCCAACTGCCCACTGATGCTGGGAGTGGACAGCTATGAACCCCAGGCCAAAGACAACCGCATAATTCCCGCAGAAAATTTCGGCGTGAAGTGCATCTCAATGGCTTTCTTTGTGGCCAAAGACACTCCACTAATCTGGCGCGGGCCGATGCTGGACAAAGCAATAAGACAATTTTTAACCGATGTGGAATGGGGCGAATTAGATTACTTGATCGTGGACATGCCCCCTGGCACAGGTGACGCCCAGCTGACCATGGTGCAGGCCACGGACATGTCGGGCGGCGTGATTGTCACCACCCCCCAGGAAGTTGCCCTGCTAGACGGCCGCAAAGGTCTGGCTATGTTTCAACAGATGAATGTACCGGTGCTCGGCTTTGTGGAGAATATGAGCTTCTTCCAACCCCCAGGCTCTGAGGAGAGATTTGAAATCTTCGGCTCCGGCGGCGGAAAGAAACTGGCAGAGGAATATGAAGTACCTTTCCTTGGCGCCATTCCGCTGGATACCGCAATCAGAGAGGGCGGCGATCAGGGCAAACCAATAGTGGAAACGGATCCGGAAAGCCCCGCTGCGCAAGCCTTCACCGAAGTAGCCAAGCAAGTGGCCGCTAACATAAGTATTAACGCCCTCGCCCCTGTCTCCTAGACTGAAAATAGGGCAATAGATAGTACGGATACGGATCTCAGGGATCTTTCCTTCCCATAGCAATTCAGGACCCTTTTATGATTAAAAAGGGATCCTTTCCCTCTTCCAAAATTCGAGCCAGGTATTATACTTGTTGGTGGTTAACGGGGCACCACTAGCGACACCAACAAGGCACTATATACGAAGCATGCTCAAAAGCATACACATCCAAAACCTGGTCATAATAAAATCAATACAGATAGATTGGACAAACGGATTAAACGTGTTGACCGGTGAGACCGGCGCCGGCAAGTCTATACTTTTTGACGCTCTCAGCATCGTACTCGGTGCTAAAGCAAATGCCTCATACATCCGGCACGGAGCAGAGAAAGCGACCATAGAAGCGGTGTTCAAGTTGAACGAATCTATCGTTGCCTGGCTAAAAGAACAAGAACTTACGGATAACGAACAGCCGGATTTGGTGGTCTGCCGCGAAATCACAAAAACAGGTTCTCGGGTGCGTATCAACGGGACACTAATCAACCACAGCTCACTGAAAGAATTGCGGGGTCTTTTGATCACCTTTCATGCCCAACATGAAATAAGAACCCTGATGAACAACTCGACTCAACTTGGTCTCCTCGATGGAATAGCGGAGAAAAAACACCAGAAGCTGCTCGAACAGTACAAAGAGACATTCGGAAGATTCAGAGAGCTGGAGGAAAAACTCCAGAGTCTTGAAATTAGCGAGGAAGAAAGGGAGCGCAGACTCGAGTTCGCTCGCTTCCAATACAACGAACTTTTGGAAGCAGAATTAGATTCGGAAAATGAAGACTCGGAGCTGGCAGAATCCCAAAAGTTCCTGGGTAATGTCCAGGAGATAGAAGACTCAATCTATAAAACCGTCGCCAATCTAAGTGGCGGTGACAGCGATGAAACCTCCGCCATAGAAAAGCTTCAGGAGAGCCTTTCCCTGATCGATTCCATCTCCGAATACGCCGAAGATCTGGCTAACGCCAGGGAACTCCTGGAAGCAAGCCTTGCCAACGCCGACGAAGCCAGTCAGCAACTTAGAAGATACGGAGATTCCATCGATACGGACCCGGAAACCCTGGCGGGAATCGAAGATCGGCTCGCCATTCTGGCATCGATAAAGCGAAAGTATGGACCGGAGCTTAAACAAGCTATCGCACTGAGGAACGACCTCGAGAACGAAATCGATCAATTGGAAAATGCCAGCGCTGAAGTGGAAAACCTTTCTGGGGAGCTGGAAAAGATTAGGCTTGAAGCGGATAAATTAGCCCAGGAATTGAGCGCCGGAAGAAAGGAGCTGGCTCGTTCTTTAGAAAGATCCATCATGCTCGAATTGAAAGACCTGGGCATGGAGAAAGCGAAGTTTAAGATCGAATTCGAGAAGACCGAAAGTCTAACGACATCAGGTACGGACCGGATCGAATTCACTATCAGCACCAATGTCGGCACCCCGGCTAAACCCCTGGCCAAAATCGCCTCCGGCGGTGAGCTGTCAAGAATTATGCTCGCCTTAAAAACCATATTCGCGCGGCAGGATAATGTCCCCACAGTGGTCTTCGACGAGATAGACGCCGGCATGAGCGGCAAGACCTTACATGCCATCAGAGAGAAGCTGGCCCGCCTGGCCCGCTCCCACCAAATCTTATCCATCACCCATAACCCGATTATCGCTTCGGTAGCTGACAACCACATTCAAGTCTGTAAAGAACATTCAAATAAAGAGACGATAATCCGAATTGAGAATTTGAACGAATCACAACGCCTGGACTCTCTCGCCCAGATGGCAAGCGGTGACTCGAATCAAGAGGAGTCTCAGAATTTCGCCAGATCCTTGATGGAAGCGGCTGGAGAGCTCAAAGGTCGTATCTGAATAAACTACTTCATATCTTTCCATCTTATGTTGACACAGGCCATTAATATTCAATAGAATGCAGCATTGCGCTATATATTGGGGCGTCGCCAAGTGGTAAGGCACCTGGTTTTGGTCCAGGCATTCAGAGGTTCGAATCCTTTCGCCCCAGCGTATTTCTTTCTGCCCGACTCAGAGTCTCAAAAGCGGCTTTCGGATTCGGAATTAGAGCGATACGAACAAGAAAAATCTAACGGATAAAAGGTCATGGATAAATACTCATTAAGCGTTTGCTCCAGAGAAGAAAAAACTCCCAATCAGCTGAGAAGGGAAGGAATCGTGCCGGCTACGGTGTACGGACCGGAATTCGACAACGTCAGTCTCCAGTTCTGTGCGAAAGAATTTTCCAGACTGCCTGCCGCAGCATTTTCTCACCTGGTTGACTTGAATTATGACGATGGCAAAAAACTGAGCGTCATCATCAGAAAAGTTCAAAGAAAAGCAACAACCGGTCAAGTTCTCAATGTTGAGTTCTACAAGATCAAGCTGGACAGAAAGTTGACGGTGAACGTACCGATCAAACTGACAGGTACAGCTCCTGCTGTCACCAAAGGTGCTCAACTCATGGAAGTTTCCTTGAATGCCGAAGTCGAATGCTTGCCTGGAGACATCCCCGATTTCATCCTCGGAGATCTTTCCGCCTTGCAAGAAGCTGATGACATCATTCACTTCGAGGATTTGAAAATCGATCAGGAAAAAATCAGGATTCTCAATCCGGCGGAAGGTGTGGTCGCCAAAGCCGTTGCTCCTAGAGTTGTATCGGAAGATAAATCCGCTGCCACCGAAACTGCTGCTGCTGCACCGGAAGAAAGCGCCGAAGAGAAGGAAGAAGCTACCGCTGCTTCCTGATCTTAGTCTTTTTTCTTCTAAAGCTAGATCAATTTAGGTCGGTCACCTGAACAGGTGACCGATTTGTTTTTGCTGTTACCGGAGAACAGGTCGGAATTTTTCAAACATAGAGCCATAGAAGAGAGCCAGGCAAGAACACAGACGGATGCCACCAAAAAATTTCCATGTTCGAATTTGTTGGCCATCTGCTGGGGAACCAGAAGCAGGTGCAAATCTATGATGGCGATAAGAAGAATGCAGGCGATGGACAGAAGCCTGCCACCAGGAAGACTCTTCAGACTGCCGAAAAATACGAACCAGAACGGAGCAACGAATACCGCCAGATCATAAACCCGCATATACGGTGCCGCTATAGGCAAACTGAAAACCACAAAACTCGTCGCCGCTTCCAACTTTTGCCTCATGGTCAGACTTTTAGACTTGCTGAGAATGAAGATTACAAGCGCTTCCAGGACATAGACGGAAAGAGAAATACCTTGGGGAAGAATTGGATTGAAGATCTCGGGATAGAATTCTCGAATCAGTCTTCCCAAAACCATGGGAACCGAGGCAATCAGCCAATAGGGCTCGTAATAATCAAGACTGCCCCAGACATAGGCGCTCAT